>NZ_LSBQ01000004.1:0-191243 GCF_001577655.1 Idiomarina sp. T82-3
TAGGCCGCCTTGTCTTATTGAAAAGTGCGGCTATGATGCCTCAGGTGGATCACTTTTAAACCGTTGTCAGTGGATCAATTTTACTCCGTTGGTAACAACAATGTACTATGGCTCGTAGTGTCGATTAATGTATATGCAGGCACGATACTATGATTCAGTGATTGGGCGATTTTATTCGAATGATCCTAAGGGTACAGCATCTTTCCTTTCTGAAGGTAAAATTCAAGGGTTCAATAGATATGTATACGCGGCTAACAATCCTTATAAATATGTTGATCCAGATGGACGAGACTACGAAGAAACTTTCTTGTCGCTAAAGGTGCCATTCGTGGGAGCAGTAGATGTTGGAACTGTAAGTTTTAAACCTAATGCTAGCGGCCAAGGAAATACTACTTCTGGGGTGTTTGTGCGATTTAGTACTAGTGTTTCAAATGTCGGTTCAGATGTCACTACAGGCGTTATAAAGCAGAAAGGGGCGATTGTTGGATTGACATTTGGCATGGGAGCCGGAAGTCATACCGATCAGAACTTCGATGATCCGTCAGCCTCTATTGATGCGGGAGTTGGCGTAGGGACAGTCAGTATTGGGGATGCGTCTAGTTCCGAATCTAGTGCTACTGTAGAAATTGGCCCCTCACTTGGTGCTGATGCCACCGTCAGTAAATCTTTTACTTTAACAGGAAATGATGTCAAACAGGCGGCTCAGGAAGTAAAGTCAAAAATAGAAGATTTAATTAGGTGATACCATGGCAAGACACAATCAATTTAAAGCGACTTTGATAGCTTTAATAATCTGTATTATTGGCTTTAACTTTGTAAAAATCGGGGGGGAGTTCTATTTCAATCCCTTTTACATATTGAGCTTTGTATTTGCAATAACACTGATCGTTAAGTCAATAAATTATGTTTGTCCTAGCTGTCAGAAAAACCAAGTAATTCGCTCATTTCTTAGTTATCGACTTCCAAAGGCGGAATGCTACTCTTGCAACTGTAAGTTAGAAAAGGAAAATTAATTCTAGCGTGTCTATTTGAATCCAAAGCCTCGCCCTCGCGGGGCTTTGTTTATTCTCATATCAAAGCAAGTAGCAGATCAATATTCAGATGAGACGGTGCAGGGTCAGGGCATCAATAATTGGTGGCGAGGGTGAGTAAATACACCATCGCCACCGTAAAAATTAGTGAGAACGTAACTGTAAATCCACTCGTGACTGATTGGATAATCTAGTCGCGTATAGACAACCGATACCTGCTCCGGACTCCAGTCCATCTCTAAATAAGCCCTATGACGTTTCGCTTATTCTCGTAAACCCTTTTGAGCTTTGGCTTGGGCGTAATGTTCTGCTATTTACACGAAGCCTTTCTCAGCTATCGACTTATAAAGATGGAATGTATTTTTTCAATTCTAAGTTAGACAATGAAAATTAGCTCTGTTTATAAACGCTCAATGATGGCGTCTGTAAAGTCAGTAGTGCCATGACTACCACCTAAGTCGCGCGTTGTACGATCACCTGATTCGATAACCTCAGCTAAAGCGCGAGTAATTTTCTCTGCTGGCTCAGGCATTTCTAAATACTCAAGCATTTGCACAGCGGCTAAAATGACCGAGCTTGGGTTGGCTAAATTTTTACCTGCGATATCCGGTGCTGAACCGTGCACAGCCTCGAAAATTGCACAATCTTTGCCTATGTTTGCACCAGGCGCCATACCAAGACCGCCAACCAGGCCTGCACAAAGGTCAGATAGAATATCGCCGAATAAGTTGGTGGTGACTAATACGTCGAAGTCTTCTGGGTTCATCACCAAGCGCATGCATGCTGCATCAACAATCATCTCGGCTGATTCAATGTCGGGGTATTCATCAGCGATTTCGCGGGCGACTTTTAGGAACAGTCCAGAGGTTGATTTAAGGATATTTGCCTTGTGTACCGCTGTCACTTTCTTACGGCCTTCGCGGCGAGCAAGGTCATAGGCAAAACGCACGATACGTTCAGCGCCAGCGCGTGTGATTTTGCTCATTGCTTCCGCTTCTGAACCATCTTCACTGACTTTCTGACCCAGACCTGAGTACATACCCTCGGTATTCTCTCGCACCGTTATAATATCAATATTGTCATAACGTGCTTGAGTACCTTTGAATGACTTCACTGGGCGTAAATTCGCGTACAGACCAAAGCGTTTACGCAAACTGACGTTAATTGAAGTAAAGCCTTCTCCAACCGGAGTTGTTAATGGGCCTTTTAAGGTAACGCCGTTCTTAGCTATGGCGTCCAATGTAGCTTGTGGCAACAACTCACCCGTTTTCTCGAGCGCTGTGAGACCTGCGTCGACAAATTCGTAGTCGAATTCACAGCCCGCTTTTTCTAGAATAGCGAGGGCCGATTTGACGATATCGGGACCAATACCATCGCCTGGGATCACTGTGATTTTTCTGCTCATATTCGTTCCTTATGCCTAGCTACTACATTAAATTAGGAGTTTGCGGATTCCGAAAGTCTAGCACTACAACCGCCGATGGACTAGCGTGGATATTATTCGCTTGGGTGATTGTAATCATTCACTGCGCAAATGTGTGTGTTTAATGGCGTATAACTATGACAAAACGATATGGCATCGCTTTTGATACGCAATAACTGCGTCGCATCTAAATTGAGGCGTTCGCAAAGTTTGGGCAATAACGCGAGCCAGCGTTTAGGCGTTTGTTTTTCTCCTGCATAAAGCTGTTGTAAAAGGATGCAGCCGAGCAAGAAAACTGTTTGTTGTTTATTCGTCACTTCATGTTGAACCCTGATTAGTTGATTTACTTGTTCAGGTAGCCGCCAGCGATGAATTAGAATGGAGCTATATTTTTGCCTTTCAATTTCTACAACTGCGCCGATAATAGAGAATATACTGAGCGGTGTATCATCGGGTACAGTGGGCCATCGAATGGCACTGGCAAGCGTAGGATGATGTATTAGGTCAGTTGCAATAATCTGCGCGATTAGCTTCTCTCGTACAGGCCATTTAATTTGAGCAGTTTGATTAAGTTGCCGCCAGAGTTCAATAAGTAAGGACAGTCGCTGCATCAGGCTTTCATGGAGCGGAATACGATGGCGGTCAAGGTGTTGCTGCAAACTGGCGGACGCCAGCACACGAGACGCCCGTTGCGCGCCAAGATAGAGGTACGCGTGTTTTGTTGATTTAAAAGGGGCTACCTGCGCATGCTCACGCGCAGCTTGATGGAGCGCCTTTCTAAGACCCGGCTGTTGTTCAATTGCTGCGATGATTGGAATTAATGAATCTGTTCCATCCGCAAATCGCTTGATTGCTTTAAGCAGTGTCTTGGGCGGTTTGACTGAGTTATTCAGATACGCTGGCGTCGCTCTCTTGTGCTGTAAAGCCGGTTCGAGGTGTTCGTTGGTTAGCTTTTCTACCCTGTACGGTCGACTTAGTTCAGCGTAGGGCCAATACTCTAGGTGATGTTCGCCGATTAAAAGTTGGTTTAGGGTTCCTTTGCCGTCTAAGGCGAGTTGGTATCGCGCCAGGTGCAACGACCAATCGACTAAATAGTACGCATAGTGGTGACGGCGTTCTTTTTTATGAAGACATGCATGTAAAACTTCAGATTTTAGACGATTCGTATTGCTTAAGTGGGTCGGCAAAGTACGAATTAATACTGCAGTCATTAATAGTCTTCGGAAAGGTGTAGCTAAACCTAGCTCATAACTCAACTTGAATACATTGATTGCGCTTTGAAGCGCAAGCGTGTGTGGCAGGTTTTGCGCTCGATGACCCAGTGCCCAGTGAGCAAAATAGTCAGGCCACTGATATTCACTTATCTCGTATTCAAGCTTCTTGGTTTGTGCGTATATTTCAACGGCAGTGGAGTGTACTAGTGCAGAGCGAAACGACGTTAAAAATTCATCTAAACGATTCATTGAGTGCCTTTATAGCTATCGTATGCGCCACTCCCCCAAGCCGTTAGTTGGTTATTTTCAAATAATAACGCAGTACACTCGTCCTTGGTTGTGATACCGTCGGAAGTCACATGGTGTGTGCGATAAAATAGCACGTGGAGATCACCGCGTGAGGTTTCCTTTGCTTCATTTATATCAGGCGATCCGAGCATACGGATCACCTGATCCTTTGACATACCGAGTTCGAGCTGACCGATTTGCATTGCGTTGTAGGTTTCGCGCTCCTGCCACTTCATATCCGCTGGATCTGCTTGGTAAAATACTTTTACCAGTCCTAGAATGGCGATGTAGCCGACAATACCTACAAACAATACTAAGCCAAGCTTGCGCATTCGATTAGTCCGTAATGACTTTGTAGCACGGGTTGTATACTGAACCCGGCAGCTTCATGCGGCCTTGTTCAACAAACGCTCGTAATAGCTCATCAAGTCGCTTCATTAGACTTTGCTCACCATGAATTGTAAATACACCATTTTTGCGTATCTGACGAATACCTTCATCTTTCACATTACCTGCCACGATTGCTGAGAATGCGCGACGTAAGTCCGCGGCTAAACGTTCTTTGGGTTGATCTGGATGAAGGTTGAGCGCAGCTACATTTTCATGGGTTGGACTGAAGGGACGCTGGAACTCTTCATTAATCTTTAATGTCCAGTTGAAGTAGTAAGCATCACCTGAGTCACGTCGATATTGTTTCACCGCTGCCATACCCGCATGCATGTGTTGAGCTACGGCTGCCGGATCATCAATGATTATTTTGTATAACTGGCGGGCTTCATCACCGATAGTCGCGCCAATGAATTCATCTAAAGCTTCAAAATAGTCACGCGATGATGCAGGACCGGTTAAAATGACAGGTAAGCTTTGGCGCTGATTATCAGGGTGCATCAAAATTCCCAATAAATAAAGTAGCTCCTCAGCAGTTCCTGCACCACCTGGGAATATGACAATTCCGTGTGCGCACCGCACAAACGCCTCAAGACGTTTTTCAATGTCAGGTAAAATCACCAACTCGTTGACAATTGGATTAGGTGGCTCAGCAGCAATAATGCCTGGCTCTGTTAAGCCCAAATAGCGACCACCTTCAACACGCTGTTTTGCATGACCAATTGTTGCGCCTTTCATCGGACCTTTCATGGCTCCTGGCCCACAGCCAGTGCAGATATTGAGTCCACGCAAACCGACATGATAGCCGACATCTTTCGTGTATTTATACTCAATCTCATTAATTGAGTGTCCGCCCCAACAAACCACCATATTGGGCTCTTCTTGAGGACGTAATGTACGTGCATTTCGTAAAATATCAAAAACAACGTGAGTCAAGGTGGCGCTGTCAGCGTGCTCTAAGTCAGTTTCTGAATAACGCTCACCCGTAAACAAGATGTCACGCAAGACCGATTCAAGTAGCTCTCGGATGCCGACAATAACCTCACCATCTACGAAGGCTTCTTCTGGTGGTTCGATAAGCTCGAGTTTGATCCCGCGCTCACGGCGAATGATATTGACTTCAAAGTCTTTATAACTGTCGTAGATATCCGCTGAGCTATCGGTGTGGCTACCTGCGTTAAGAACTGCTAAGCAGCAGTTACGAAAGAGCTTATAAAGTTGACTATTTGATGATGCTTTTAACCGTTCGATTTCTAATTGTGATAGCAGGGACATGCTTCCCTGAGGTGAAATACTTGCTTTCATTACTTATTTCTTACTCCTAAACAGTGTTCCTCAATTCGATACAGCGCTTGCTAATACAATTTTATTTCTGCCTGTCTTCTTGGCTTCGTACAGTGCGTTATCAGCTGTTTCGAATAGTGAGGTTAACGATTGGTTGACCTGCTGTAACTCAGCAATACCAACCGATACGGTAATCCTAATATCTTCTGATCTAAATTTGAATGGGATATTACGGATACGTTCACACGCCTTTTCTAAGCGTGCTTGAGCATCTGCGATCGGTGTGTTGGGGAACAGTACGACAAACTCCTCTCCACCATATCGACAGACAAAATCTGATTCATTAACTGCCTTTCTTAACATACTTGCAATGACTTGTAACGTTTTATCGCCCGCGCTGTGACCGAAATTGTCGTTGATACGCTTAAAAAAGTCGATATCTAAGACGGCGATGCTGACAGGTTCTTTCGTTCGTTTGAAGCGTTGTTCTTCGACCCGCATACGTTCTTCGAGTGCGGCACGGTTAGGTAGTTTCGTTAGACTGTCTTGTAAGCTTTTAAATTTTTGCTCAGCCAACTTTTGTTTGTAATGATGCACCTGTTGTTCAAAATGTGTCAGTTTGCTGCTCAGTTTTGCCGTGGTACGCTCGAAGTGCTGTCGCTCATGCTCTTCTAGTGCCAATTTTTCTTTCAATGTTTCATTTAACTGACACAGGTGGCTTGCTACTTCTTGCTTAAGTGTCTCTAAATGTTGTGCATTCTGCACCGATGCATTTAATCGATCAACGTTAGATTGGAGTTGTTCATTGAGGCTTGAATTTTCACTCTCATAATGACCTCGCTCATTTACACTTTGACTGAGTGTGCCTTGAACAACACCTAGGGTTTGCGAAATCTCTAACAGAAAATTCTGCGCCGATTGGCGCTCGAGACTGACGCCATCAATGATGGTTTCTAGTAAATTGACTAACACTGAGAGTAATTCGGTGTTGTCGAGTTTCCCTTTAAGTTTTCTCGCGATTAAGTTGAGCTGTTGCTCTGTCGAGCCATTAAACTCCAATTGCGTGATAAGCTTAAGCACTATTTTTTGATGCGCTTGGCTTTGCTGTTCTGGTGCACTTACGATGTCACTGCCAAGCCGCTGACAATAGTTGAGCAGTGTAATCATCAACGGCATATAATGCATGATTGAGACGTGTTGTGATTGACTCAATTCAATGATGCGTTGTAACTCCGAACGCGCGCTCTTTGATAGGTTGGGTTGCTTGAGTAACCAGTTGAGTGTTGCAAAGGTGACTTCGTGAGCATCTTTTAGGTTGCGCTGAACTTGGTTGGCAACAGATTGGATATGAGCTTCTGACTCTGTCATAACAGGTTTCAAAAGTTCCATTCCACTGTTTCTTTGTAATAAACCGCGCAGCTTGGTTAACGCGTTATCAAGGTTTTGGTCTAAGCCTCCGCAAGCATATGAAAGCTGCGTTAGCATGTTGGAAAAATGAGTCCAGTCGTGTTGGTATTCGTCCTCGAGCTGTTTTCGCGACTGAATCGTTTGGTTGAGTCGCTTTTCTAATATAGCTAGTTTTTCTTCGGTCGAATTCGATTGATTCAAAACTCAGTCTCACCGCGTTTTCTTATGTTCATGCTCATAGTGTATACCATTCAATTATAAATGTTCGATGAAAGCACGTAAAAATTTGCCTGAAACCCGCTCATTAGACGGTAAAAATATGCGTCTAATCGCACAGACTCCCGCTCTTTGTTTCATCATGCTACTCTACGTCGGCATACTTACTTATAAAAATTAAAACCAGCGAGCTCATCACAAGGAGTTAACGTGTTTAAGAAATCTTTATTAGCACTTGCAGTCGCTGCATCAACGCCCGCTTGGGCCGATGTTGATTACCACCTTAATTTAACGAAGCCGACCCATCACACTGGCCAAGTTGATATTGTGTTCCCTGACGTTGAAAACGATTATATAGACGTCAAAATGCCAGCGTGGCGAACCGGTTATTATCGTATTTTAAATCTTGCCAATGGCGTACGTGAATTTAAAGCAACGTCAGAAGATGGTGAGTCACTGACTTGGGAAAAAATTGATAAAAGCACATGGCGCATTCACTTACCGAAGTCAGCGCAAGGTGATGACGTTAAGGTCAACTATCAAATTTATGCGAATCAACTCGGACGACGTAGTCGCCACATTGATGACTCTCACGCCTATTTAGACGCGTCAGCAGTGTTTATGTATGCCGACGAGTACCGCTCAGAGCCAGTGACGGTCAGCCTTGATGTGCAAGACAATTGGCGCAGCGTATCAGGCATGGAGAAAGAGGCAGAGCATACGTTTGTGGCGGATAATTGGGATATCTTAGTTGACTCACCCATTGAGACAGGTATCAACGAACTGTATAAATTCAGTGTTGACGATCGTGACTACGAAGTGGTTTTTTGGGGTGAAGGCAATTACGATGCAGAACAAACCGTTAAGGACTTAGAAAAGCTTGTTCAGCAGTCGCAGAATATTTGGCAAGGTCATCCCTATGAACGTTATGTATTTATGATCCATGCGACTTCGGGAGCAGGTGGCGCAACCGAACATCGCAACTCGACGATCATTCAGCGTCCACGCTATAGCTACGCAAGCAGAGACGACTATCTAAGCTTTTTATCAACAGCTTCTCACGAACTGATTCATACTTGGAACGTAAAAGCCTATCGTCCGGAAGCCTTAGTGCCATACGATTATCAGAAGGAAAATTACACTGACCTATTCTGGTTAGCTGAGGGCTCAACAAGTTATTTCCAAAATCATTTGCTGATGCAAGCAGATATCATGACGACTGATGAGTATTTCGAACGCGTTGCTTCTGGGATCGAGAGTTTTTACGGCAAACCGGGGCGTGAAATCATGTCTGTGTCAGAAGCATCGTTTGAAGCTTGGAGTGACCAGTATGGCGATCGCGCTCACAACTTCTCAGTTAATATCTACTCAGAAGGTGCGATGGTTTCATGGTTGTTAGATCTAGCGTTAATTGAGCGCACTGATGGCGAGGTGACTTATCGCGATGTTCATAATGCACTTTATCAGCGTTTTGATGCCGATGAGGAAGGCTTTAATAGTGATGATGTCGTCGCTATCTTAGATGAGCTGACAGGTCAGTCGTGGCAGCAGTGGTGGGATGAGCATGTTAATGCGCCCGTCGCTGAGATCAATTTTGATGAGTTGCTGAATACCGTTGGTATGAAGCTGACATTTGCTTCAGCTGATGAGCAAAAACCTTGGGCCGGTTGGCGTGGTAAAGCAGCCGCTGAGGGTGTTGAATTGGTTCAGGTAGAGCGAGGCTCACCTGCTTGGGACGCCGGTTTTACTCCAGGCGACGTGATTGTTGCTTATGATGGGCAGCGTGCGGCCGATGGACGTTTCGAAGAAGCTCTGCAAGAGCGTGAAGTCGGTGATACGGTTGAAGTCACATTCTTCCGTCGTGACCAACTTCATACTGCTGAACTAGTACTGGGCGAAGAGCAACATACAGGTGCGAAAATTGAGCCGATAGAAGCACCTTCTGCTAAACAGAAGGCACGCTTCTTACAATGGTTACAAATTCCTCACCCGAATGCGAGTTAATCCTACTGCCGTGCAAGGCGCTGCCCACTCGGTGGCGCCTTTTCAAAGTTCGAACGAAACGGATTGATATCTAATCCACCTCGACGCGTGTAACGGGCGTAGACAGTCAGTTGCGTGAAGCCCAAGCGCTGCAGGTCGATAAAAATACGTTCCACACACTGTTCGTGAAATTCGTTGTGTCGTCGAAAACTAATCAGATAGCGTAGTAAGCTTGCGCGATCGAGACGTGGTCCAACGCCATGTATGTAAACTGATCCCCAATCAGGTTGATTAGTAATTAGGCAGTTTGATTTAAGTAAGTGGCTATGCACTGAAATTGATTCAATGATCGAGGTATCGACTGTTAATAGGTCTGGTTGGTAATCGTAGGTGCTTACTTCAATATCTTGTTCGTCAATACACGCCCCTGGTAAGCCACTTATCGGCGTGCCACTTAATTCATCTAAAGAACTTAAGCTGACTAAGACATTAGCACCGGCGCAGGTCGACAAATCGTGCTGCATGATATCCGCAACGGTTTGCCAGTCTTCGAACCGACTCTCGTTAAAGCTATTTAAATAGAGTTTAAATGACTTTGATTCAATTAAATGAGGGCTATCACAGGGCACAGAAAATTCAGCAATAGCCACTTGCGGTAAGCCTCTATTATTCAGCCATGAGACTTCATATCCCGTCCAGTCGTCTTGACCATCAAACGGTAGTTTTTGAGTTATCCCAATGGGTGTGCGATTAAGTTCGCGAGCTACAGCATGCAACTGGCTCGGGTCGTATGTGGTTGGGTAATCAGTGGCTTTACCCAAGTTTAGGTGAGCGAGTGGGTCGTTTTTTTGCATTGATGCGCTCCATGGTAAACTAAATTAGTTAAATCTATTTTACGCTGTTAAAAGGAAATGCACCAGATGAACCCCGTATCAACTGAACACGCCGTTAGCGTTTTGTTAGAGCGCTACCTCGAAGTGATCCCTGAACCCAAAACCGAATGGGTTGAAGAGTGGGATGCTAAGATATATCAGCAACGAATAGGTGAAGAGCAGGTTATTTGGCGGCCTGTAAAGCGTGATGAAGTGCAAGACTTCAGTACGTTAGAGTCAGCATTAGACATGCGATTTCATGACAGTGTAAAACGATTATTTGGCGATTGGTTCAGCGGTGATCTCAGTCTCGCTTTTGCAACTGGTGAGACAACCCCGTCAATGGGCTTTGAATTGTTGATGCCGCAATGCCAAGAGGATGCTGAACGGCTGCTGCAAAATCTGACGGGGCACATTTTGATGAAGCGCAAGTTGAAGCAGCCTGTCACGATTTTTATCGGTATTTTACATGAACATGATGATTGCTTGGTCTCGATAGATAACTCCACAGGAGAGGTCGCACTTGAGTGGTTAGGGAAGCTACAGCACCAAACCTTAGCGGTCGATCTCGCTACATTGTTATTGCAATGTCAGCCACATAGTGGTGAAAATGACTAAGCAATGCGAGCTTAAAGTAAAGTGAGACATCATTAAATGCATTAAAAACAACGGGTTATTATTTTGGTGCGATTTTTGCTTAATTTGTCGTGAGTGCGCGAAATGAGCACAATTCTTAAAATAACTAAAAATCGGAGATTGAAGATGGAATTCAGAAAGCTTGCATTGACTGGACTTGCGGGAATGATGACGCTCTCACTGTCGGGATGTATTGTTGTGAGTGATCCTAGCTGGGATAAAGACGATCCACAGTATGATCAAATTCACGACGAGCGGGGCAATCGTCAGACAATTGCTCAATTAAATTTAAATGCTGATTTTGAGTCTGTCCGTAATAAGCTCGGCACCCCTGATTTTACTGAACGATGGACCGAGGATGGCGACCAGTATCAAGTTCTTTTTTACCGGACGCAACGTGTTCACGCAGACGGTATGACCACTAAAGATGAGTGTACCCCGATTGTATTTAAGAATGGGTCAATGATTGGGACCGGTCAATTGGCACTCGACAAGGTGATGTAATCAGAGTAGGTTGGTGATAGCGTACTATGTAATAGGAGAGTTGCTATGCCAACCGAAGTTGCCGTATCAACACAGGACGTTGAGCTTGTAGAGCTGGACGTATGTCAGCTCAATAGCGTAGCGTCCTTATTGTTTCAAACCTACCAAAATGATGCGCTGATGCAGCGTATCTTTCAAGCCGACAAAGCGGACTATGAAAAGCGTTTACGCGCAGCGATACGCGAGGAATTGATTGCTCAGTGGGACAATGGGCAACCCATTATCGCGGCGATGCATGATGAAGCGCTGTTAGGTGTCGTATGTCTATCAAAGGTTGAACATCAATTCGGACCTACCAGCCGATGGAACTGGTACATTTCGATGTTATTGACAGCAGGTTGGGTAAGTACGCGTTACGTACTTGATAAAGAGCGCCAAATAAAGTCATTACTCAAAGATCAACCCTGCTATCTGATTTCTTTCATTGGTGTCGCCGAACAGTATCAACACCAAGGTATTGGGCAGTTACTGTGCCAAGCAGCGTTACAGGAGAGTGTTGAACGCGGTGGCGTTAAACAGTTGGCGGTATTTACTTCTGATCAGCAACAACAAACGTTTTTCAACCGTTGTGGCTTTACGCAGCAGCACGCTGTTGACGTTCATGACGTACCCGGCGCACTGCTCACTCTGAACGTCGATTAGTTGGGTTCACGAAAAGGCGGGAGATCGACGGCAATTAACTGACTATTATGCAAGGTTAACGTGCCTTCATAACGTGAAGTGCCGTCACTACTAAAGCCCATCACAAAGCGGCTTCGCCAGCCCGGATGACGACCTTTAAAAGACCAACGCGTGCTGACTTTCTCTAAATCTAGCATTTGCAGTCTCTGTTGCTTGCAATACCAAAGCGCGTGTTGGTAGGCATGCTCCGTTTGACGTCGGTGTTGCCAGAACAACCAAATTACACACAACAATAGTAAGAATAATAGTACATCAAATAGAGTGATCATGAGGCTTGTTGCGTCTTAAGTTTTAGGAGCTGCTGCTTGACCTCGATAGAAATATCATTTTGGGCTATTTTACGCAGTACCAAAGGGCGCAATTCTGGCAGTGAAACAGCGTCCTCGAATAACGCCTGAAACCATGTCTGTTGAAGCTCAGCAATGCGCTCAAGGTACAATCGGAGTAGCTCTTCATTTTGTAGTGTGGGCCATAAACGAGCGCCCACGACCGTTAATATATTGGCGTCGATTGGCTGCTTTAATAGGGTCATTACTGCTTTTTGCACACGTTTATCATTGCTCATGCTCGCTAACGCCCGCAGAGCGTATAACGCACGTGTCTCATTCGCTTCGGTCAACTCGTTCAGATAGAAGTCGCGCAACTTTGCGGGTATTGAGTGTTGTTCTAGCGCCTCCGCTAAATAACGTTGTACCGTGGGCGCATAGTTTGTGTAATGCTCAGTAATCGAGGTTGCCAATTCGGGCAGATTCATTAAACGAGCAGCACAATCATGTAAGCCCTGTACGCCGATATGTTGCCAATCGTCGTGTTTGCCCATCAAGTAGTCAAACGTAGTATCAAAGTACTGGCTCGGTGCAGCTTGACGCTGAGTTGAAATATGTGCATGTAGTGCGGCACGCTGGGTTTCGCTCGGAGTAAATAAATACGGATTATGCTTGAGCTGCTCTTCTTGTTCTTTAGTCAGGGCATCAGTGAGTTGCTGGCCTAATGCGGATACAACATACTCAAGATATTGGTCACGCGCAGCAACATTCAGAAGTCCCCGTTCGTCCAGAGGAAATTTTAAGAACCACAGATAATCCTGTTGCGGACTACTCTTGTGGCGAAATAGAATGGCCAGGTGCGCGTGATGAGCAAGCGGAAACGGATGAGGTTGCTGCTGGTGTTCAATAGCGGCAAAGGTCTCTACTGAAATTTGACTGAGCCGCCGACCCAAATCAAATACCTGAAATTCAGTGTTGCCTGCTGCCAAAAACTCGCCAATGGTTGCTATCTTATCAGTCACTCAACGTCTCCAAGCTTGAATTTAATTCGGTTTTCAATCAGTATTGTCGCCATTATATCGGTTATCAAACCTAAAGTGGTAATGGAGTCTCCGATGGAGCAGTATCAAAAAGCGGCCCGGCTACTCGATCGTATCGAACGAGAGTTAAATAGCTTGGGCCTCTGGCAATCTCATCAACCGCCTGTTGAAGCGTTGGATAGCCAACAGCCATTCGCTATGGATACCCTCGAGTTTCATCAATGGCTACAGTTCATAATGATACCGCGAATGTGGTCATTGATCGATGCGAAACAGCCTCTTCCCGATTCAATCGCCGTCAGTCCGATGGCAGCGCATTCCTATCGAAATGCGATTGAGCAACACGAACAACTGATTGAGTTAATCCGTGAGTTTGATGTCTTATTAAGTGGCTCTGATCCGTTGCAAGACGATGTCTGACTCCGAGCTATTAACTATCGTCTATCAAGACGAATACCTCGTGGTAATCGACAAGCCCAGCGGTTTATTGGTGCATCGTAGTTGGATCGCCTCGGACGCAAAACAGTTCGCTATGCAAATGCTCCGAGACCAACTCGGGCAACATGTTTTTCCTGTTCACCGACTTGACCGACCTACATCTGGGGTATTGGTGTTCGCGCTGTCTTCGGAGATAGCACGTGCGCTTAACGAACAGTTTGCCGAGCGTGATATTAAAAAAACCTATCACGCCGTTGTACGGGGTTATGTGGATGATGCTGGCATTATTGATTATGCGCTAAAAGAAGAGCACGATAAAATTGCTGATAAACAGGCACAAGCCGATAAGCCAGCTCAGGATGCTGTCACAGAATACACGTGTATTGACCGCGTAGAGCTTCCTTTCAAGGTCAGTAAAAAACATGATACGAGCCGCTACTCGTTGGTGAAGCTCATGCCTAAAACAGGGCGTAAACATCAGTTACGTCGGCATATGTCGCACATTAGACATCCAATTATTGGCGATACACGGCATGGGGAAGGGCGACACAATCGTTTTTTCCGTGAGCATTTTGATTGTCATCGCTTATTATTGGCAGCCACCGCAATCGAATTTCGACACCCAGTGACAGCCGAACAGCTGAGTATTGAGATTGAGATTCCAGACATACTAAAACGCCCGTTTCATCAGTAACGGGCGCTTAGTTAGTACAAATAGATGTTATTCTGCGCTGCGCAAGAGTGCATTAATACCAACCTTTGCGCGTGTTTTAGCATCGACACGTTTCACAATAATCGCGGCATAAAGGCTGTGCGTACCATCGGCAGAGGGGAGTGCGCCAGGTACAACAACAGCGCCTGCAGGCACACGTCCGTAAATAATTTTGTCGTTTTCACGATCGTAAATGCGTGTGCTTTGGCCTATATAGACGCCCATTGAAATGACTGCGCCTTCTTCAACGATCACTCCCTCGACGATTTCAGAACGTGCGCCAATAAAGCAGTTATCTTCAATAATCGTTGGATTGGCTTGTAATGGTTCGAGAACTCCGCCAATACCCACGCCACCAGACAGGTGAACATTTTTACCAATTTGTGCACACGAACCGACGGTCGCCCAGGTATCCACCATACTTCCATCGCCAACGTATGCGCCGATGTTTACATAGCTCGGCATGACCACTACATTACGACCAATGAAGGCGCCTTTGCGAACCATCGCAGGCGGAACGACACGCATGCCCTCCGCACGAAAACGAGCACTGTCATAGTCGGCAAATTTAGCGGGGACTTTATCCCAAAAACGGGTTTCGCCGCCTTCGATAAGATCGTTGTCGTTCAGTCTGAATGATAACAACACCGCCTTTTTTAGCCATTGGTGGACGATCCATTCGCCGGCTACTTTTTCTGCTACACGCAATTCACCGCGATCGATTTCATCAATGATGTAGCGAACGACTTCGCGCAGTTCATCATCGTCGGTACGGGGAGAAATTTGGTCACGCTGCTCAAAGGCATCATTAATTAGCTTTTTATACTTTTCGAACGACATGTTTGCCTCGTTATCCATCTAAATCTTTAATAATTTGTTGTTTAAGCGTCAATTTCTGCTCGTCTGAAAGCGCCTCTCCACGATTCGAAGAAACAATAAATAAATCTTCTGCTTGTTCACCGATAGTCGTGATTTTGGCAGCCAATAAACTAACATCTAAACGCTGTAAAATAGCAGCCAAGCGAGCAACTAACCCCGGTCTATCCAGCGCCACCAATTCGAAAGTGGTGCGCCCACGGTGTTTCGCAGGCAAGAAATTCACTTGAGTCTTAACGCTAAAATTCTTCAACCGACGTGATAGCGGCCGATTATTTTTAGGTACTTTACGGCGCTTGTGTAACACGTCGAGTAAGTGTTGTTTGACCTCTTCAATGCGACGTGCCTCGGTCAAGGGTTTACCATTTCGCTGCAACAACACGAAAGTATCCATCACAAAACCATCTCGAGTTGCCAGGATTTGCGCGTCTAAGATATTCAACTGTTGGCTGTCAAGCACGCCCGCCACGGCAGCAAAAAGATGCCCCTCGTCGTGGTGATAGACGAACAGCTCGGTTGTACCGTAGTTGTTTTCATCACCAATTAAAATTAATGGAAGTTCATCATCTTTAAGTTGCAAAATATGCTGGGAGTGCCAACTAATCTGCTCCGCCGTGTGACGAAAAAAGTAGTCCGCTGTAAAGCGCCCCCAAAGCGCAAGAATGGCCTCTTTTTCATAACCGCCACTCAGTAACAAAGCCATTGCGTTGGCTTTATTTTGCTGGATTTTATCACGCACGTCGAGCGTTGGTTTACTACTGTTTTGTTCTAATAAATAACGAGTCGCGTTATACAGCTCCTCGAGTAAGGTTGCTTTCCAGTTATTCCACAGCGAATGGTTAGTCGCGCGAATATCCGCTACGGTGAGACAATAAAGAAAGTCGAGTCGTTCGACCGTATCAACAATATTGGCGAATTCCTGAATTACTTCTGGATCGTGAATATCGCGTTTTTGTGCAGTGACCGACATGGTTAAATGGTGCTCGACTAGCCAACTAATTAAATCGCTATCCGATTGACTGTAGCGATGCTGCAGGCAAAAATTGCTGGCATCCATCGCACCGAGTTCAGAGTGGTCTCCTCCACGACCTTTGGCGATATCGTGGAAAATGCCCGCCAAGTAGAGGCAATGTCGACGCGTCATTTGAGCTACGCGTTCTTCACATAAAGGAAATTGCCCGACATACTCTGGATCTGAAAAACGATAAAGGTTGCGTACTAAACGAAAGGTGTGTTCATCGACCGTGTAGGCGTGGAAGAGGTCAAACTGCATTTGACCTACAATCTGCTGCCATTGGGGCAAGTAGCTTGCTATGACGCCATGATGATGCATTAAGGCAAAAGCACGACCACAGCCTGATGGATGTTCGATAAGTCGCTTAAACCAGAAACGACAGTTGGGATCATAGCTTAATGGTTCGTTGAGCTGAGCACGCGCGTTACGTAATTGACGAATCGTGTGTGAATGGATGCCTTCAATTTCTGGGTGTTCAGCAATAATTACAAATGCTCGGATTAGTTGGCTATGGTCTTCGAATACTTCATCGTGGCGTGCACTGAGCAGGTGTTGATTGATCGCAAAGTGTTCATCGATATCAACGGTATGATGCAGGTCTTGCGGGTTAAGGATAGCTTGCTGAAAAAACTGCAGAAGCATCTGATTCAGCTCACTGACACGAAGTACGACCTTAAAGTAGTCTTTCATCATCAGCTCTACTGATTGCTTCCCTTCATTCCCGTAACCAAGACGCACTGCAACGCCGGGTTGAAAATCGAATAGTAATCTATCCTCGCGTTTGCCTACTTCAAGGTGAAGTGCGAAACGAATACGCCAGAGCCAGTTCATACATTCACGTAGTTCAACAAATTCATCGGCCGTCATGTAACCGAACTCGACTAGGCTTTCGTCCGAGTGGGTTTGGAAATGACGTTTGGCAATCCAACCAATGGTTTGAATATCGCGAAGTCCGCCAGGGCTGGATTTAATATTAGGTTCAAGGTTATACGATGTACCGTGATATTGCTGATGTCGTTGCCTTTGTTCGTCAAGCTTCGCTTGATAGAAGTCTCGGCTTGACCAGGGGAAGTCGGATAATAATCGCTGCTCATAGTCGCGAATGAGCGTTTCATCACCCACCACGGGTCGGCTCTCAATTAGGTTGGTTGCCGTGGTGATATCTTCAGAAGCGGCACTTAAGCATTGGGAAACTGTGCGTACCGAGTGACCTACATCGAGGTGCAAGTCCCATAGAAAAGTGACAAATTCTGACACTGCACAACGTGATAATGTATCCTCGCAATCAACTAAAATGAGTAGATCTATATCGGATCCGGGATGTAAGGTATGACGACCATAGCCGCCTACCGCAATCAACGCCATAGGTTCATTGGAAAAGTCAAAGCGATGCCAGAGTTCTGTTAACAATTGATCGAAAAATTGAGCCCTATGGTGAATGAGCTCGTCAATATCGGCAGTGACAAAGTGGCCTTCTGACCAACGATGATAATGAGCAATGAGTTCGCGGTAGGCTCCGGCCTCAAGCGCAAGGTTTGAGGCGGGCCAATGTGCATAAAAATCTGCTTGCTCGGTATCCATCGTGTTATTCGCTATGCTGAATAACACGGGGCAGGTCAGTTTCTTCCTCTCGCAGTGTGAGTACCTCAACACCGTTGTCGGTGACCAATAAGGTGTGCTCCCACTGTGCGCTCAGGCTGCGGTCTTTTGTAAGTACGGTCCAACCGTCTTTCATCAACTTAGTGTGGCGTTTACCTGCATTGAGCATCGGCTCAATCGTGAAGCACATACCCGGCTCTAACACTTCACCCGTACCGGCCTTACCATAGTGGAGCACTTGTGGTTCCTCATGGAATACCGCACCAATTCCGTGACCGCAGTATTCGCGAACAATCGAATAATTATGTTGTTCAGCAAATTTTTGGATGACCTCTGCGAAATCACCTAAGCGAATACCTGGCTTCACCATTTTTATCGCTTTATAGAGCGATTCTTGCGTGGTTCTTATTAAGCGCTCGGCGAGGATAGAAGGTTTACCGACGACGAACATTTTTGAAGTGTCGCCATGATAGCCGTCTAACTTGACGGTGACATCAATGTTCATGATATCACCCTCTTTCAACTTTTTAGGTCCAGGAATGCCGTGACATACGCAGTGATTTACCGATGTACAAATCGATTTTGGAAAACCATGGTAATTGAGCGGAGCAGGGTATGCGCCGTGATCAACGATATAATCGTGACAGATTTTGTCTAACTCTTCGGTGGTCACACCAGGTTTGACGTGCTCACCAATCATCTCTAAAACACTGGCCGCTAAGCGACCCGCAGCGCGCATTTTTTCGATTTCTTCAGGCGTTTTGATCGATATACTCATTAAATACGGTCTCTTAAATTGGGCTACTTTTTTGCTTGTACATGCAGTCTACCAATTTAAACCCCGCTTAGCCATGCTCGGATGAGGATCGACGGCGGCATTTTTGTCGCTTTATGATTGCAGGACAACAGTGGATATGGTATAAAATGCGCGCTTTTTAAAAGCGAAAATTCACTTTAAATTTAAACCACACATATATCGACACATACCACGGGGTGCCCAATCGGGTCGTGCTATGGGGTATATGGAGGCTTAACCCCTACAAAAGGAAAAGTATTATGGCAAACGTGTCAATGCGTGACATGCTGAAAGCAGGTGTCCACTTCGGTCACCAAACCCGCTTCTGGAACCCAAAAATGAAGCCGTTCATTTTTGGCGCTCGCAACAAGATCCACATCATTAACCTTGAAAAAACTGTGCCTATGTTCAACGACGCGTTGAGCTACATGCAGCACGTTGCTTCAAATAAAGGTAAAATCTTGTTCGTAGGTACTAAGCGCGCAGCCGCTGAGCCTGTCAAGGAAGCAGCGTTGAACTGTGGTCAGTACTACGTAAACCACCGCTGGTTAGGTGGTATGTTGACTAACTGGAAAACCGTTCGTCAATCAATCAAGCGTTTGAAAGATCTTGAAACCATGAGCCAAGACGGTACTTTCGACAAGCTGACCAAGAAAGAAGCGTTGGTTAACACCCGCGAAATGGAAAAGCTTGAAAAAGGCCTTGGCGGTATCAAAAACATGGGCGGCTTGCCTGACGTATTGTTCGTAATCGACGCTGATCACGAGCACATTGCGATTAAAGAAGCCAACAACTTAGGTATTCCAGTTGTTTCTGTTGTTGATACCAACTCAGATCCAGATGGCGTTGACTACGTTATCCCAGGTAACGACGACGCAATCCGCGCAGTACAATTGTATTTGAATGCTGCAGCAGACGCGATCAAAGAAGCTAAATCAGCGCCAGTAGAAGCAAAAGACGCTGACGATTTTGTTGAAGCTACCGAATAATTGAGGATCTAACCATGGCAATTACTGCTGCTCAGGTAAAAGAACTTCGCGAGCGCACAGGCGCTGGTATGATGGACTGCAAGAAAGCATTGCAAGAAGTTGACGGCGACATGGAAGCTGCAATCGAGCTAATGCGTAAAAGCGGTCAAGCAAAAGCGGCTAAGAAAGCCGGTCGTGTTGCGGCTGAAGGCGTTATCTTGGTTAAGTCTGAAGGCAACCAAGCGACACTCGTTGAGCTTAACTGCGAAACTGACTTCGTTGCACGCGATGATAGCTTCTTGGCATTTGGCGAGAAAGTTATCAACGCAGCGTTCGCTAGCAAAGAAAACGATGTTGAACAATTGAAAGCAACTGACATCGGCGGCGAAACTGTTGAAAAAACCCGTGAAGACCTTGTTGCTAAAATCGGCGAAAACATGAACGTACGTCGTGTTAAGACGATTGAAGAAGGCAACACTGTTGCTACATACACTCACGGTGCACGGATTGGTGTAGCTGTTGCATTAAATGGTGGTGATGAAGACTTAGCGCGCGACTTGTGTATGCATGTTGCTGCGAGCAGTCCTCAGTTTGTTAAGCCCGAAGATGTTGACGCTGAAGTCGTTGAAAAAGAACGTGCTATTCAGGTTGATATCGCAATGCAAAGCGGTAAACCAAAAGAAATCGCTGAGAAAATGGTCGAAGGTCGTATGCGTAAATTTACTGGCGAGATCAGCTTAACTGGTCAGCCGTTCGTAAAAGACCCTTCTATGACTGTTGGCGAATTGCTTAAGCAAGCGGGTGCAGACGTAGTTACATTCGTACGCTTTGAAGTGGGCGAAGGTATTGAGCGTAAAGAAGAAGATTTTGCTTCTGAAGTACAAGCTCAAGTGGCGGCGGCAAGCAAAGGTTAATTCTTTGTGCCAGGGTCCACAACCCCAATGTGAGTAATAGAAACCGCGTCTTGAGCGTTCAGGACGCGGTTTTTTTTAGAAAAATGGATATTGAGAGGCAAGCATGAGTACCCACCCAAAACCAACATATCGACGTATTCTTTTAAAACTTAGCGGTGAAGCATTAATGGGCGATGAGCCTTTTGGCATCGACGCAAAAGTGCTGGATCGCATGGCTCAAGAGATCAAAGAGCTGGTTGAGCTCGGGGTCCAGGTTGGACTTGTCATCGGTGGTGGTAATTTATTCCGTGGCGAAGGCCTGGCAAAAGCCGGAATGAATCGTGTAGTCGGTGACCACATGGGGATGCTTGCAACGGTTATGAATGGGTTAGCAATGCGAGATGCGTTGCATCGCGCATTCGTGAATGCCCGCTTAATGTCTGCTATCGAGTTGACAGGTGTCTGTGACAGTTATAACTGGGCAGAAGCAATCAGCCTACTTAAGTCTGGGCGTGTCGTTATTTTCTCAGCCGGAACCGGCAACCCATTTTTTACGACAGACTCAGCTGCGTGTTTGCGTGGCATCGAAATCGAAGCAGACATAGTGCTAAAAGGCACCAAAGTCGATGGCGTGTATTCAGACGATCCTGTTAGTAATCCAGACGCCACACTATATCGCCATATCAATTATCAAGATGTACTTCAACAACAGCTGAAAGTGATGGATTTAGCCGCCTTTACACTGGCTCGCGATCATGAATTACCGATTCGTGTATTCAATATGAATAAGCCAGGTGCGTTACGATCCGTGATTCTGGGCGAAGAAGAAGGTACACTAATCAGTAAAGACGCTGAATAAACGAAATCGAGAAGGTAAAAACAGTGATTAACGATATTATTAAAGACGCAAAAGAGCGCATGGAAAAGAGCGTAGAGTCGCTCCGTAGTCAAATGTCAAAAGTGCGTACAGGACGCGCGCATCCGAGTATTCTTGATAGTGTGATGGTGAACTACTATGGGGTTGATACACCACTTAAGCAGCTCGCTAACATTACTACAGAAGATTCTCGTACATTGGCATTGACCGTATTTGACAAATCGTCCGCTCAAGCTGTCGAGAAGGCTATTTTAACCTCTGATTTGGGTTTAAACCCAGCATCTGCAGGTGCAGTCATTCGTATTCCTCTACCACCGTTGACCGAAGAACGCCGCCGTGACTTGGTAAAAATTGTTCGTGCAGAAGCCGAACAAGCGCGTGTAGCGGTGCGTAACATTCGTCGTGATGCGAATAACGATTTAAAAGAGTTGTTAAAGGAAAAGGAAATCACTGAGGATGAGGAACACTCGGCAGAGGACGATGTCCAAAAGCTAACCGACACGTACGTCAAAAAAATCGACGAGTCATTGAAAGCTAAAGAACAGGATTTAATGGAAGTTTAATTCCATTCCGTGCTCTAGACGGCGCCGTGTAGTCTCTATGCGGCGTTTTAATTATTGGCGGACAGCATGAAGCAATCTCCAACAATACAGCAAGTGATGCCCAAGCATGTCGCTATTATCATGGATGGGAATGGGCGTTGGGCTAAGCAACAAGGCAAACGAAGAACGTTTGGTCACAAAAAGGGAGCCGAGGCGGTTAGGAGAGCGGTTAGCTTTGCACGTCGAAACGGGATCCAGTCGCTTACGCTATTTGCCTTTAGTAGTGAAAATTGGAATAGACCGGCCGCGGAAGTATCGCTACTGATGGAGTTATTCATCAATGTACTTAAAAAGGAAGCGGATAAACTCAAACAAAATGATATCAAGCTTCAAGTTATTGGTGATAAGACACAGTTTTCAAGTCGCTTACGAAAGCATATTGAACAGACTGAAGAGATGACTGCCGAGTGTCGCGGTATGACACTTAATATCGCCGCAAATTACGGTGGTCAGTGGGATATTACCCAGGCGACGCGTAAAGTGGCAACCGCGGTGGCCAATAATGAATTAGCGGCATCAGACATTACTGAACGTACTTTTGAGCGCTATTTATGTTTAGCTGATCAGGCAAAACCTGACTTGCTCATTCGTACGGGTGGCGAACAGAGGGTGAGTAATTTCTTGCTATGGCAAATAGCGTATGCAGAATTTTACTTCAGCCCGATACTATGGCCTGACTTTGACGATCAAGCATTCGCAAGTGCTGTTGCAGAATTCGCGCAACGGGAACGCCGTTATGGGCTTACCAGTGAGCAAATCACTGAGCTCTTTGAAACAATGAATGCGCGTGTAGAGGACTGAATTTTTGCTTAAACAACGAATTTTGACAGCTGTCATTTTGATACCCGTCGCCCTCTATGCGGTCTTTTTACTGCCGCTGTGGGGCTTTTCCTTATTTATCCAAGCTGTATTGATGTTAGGCGCGTGGGAATGGGCACCGCTCATGGGGCTCACCAAAGTCCGTTCACGTATTGCGTATACACTCGGCATTGGAATAATAATTGGCGCATTAAGCCTTGCTGTGCCATTTGAACACTTGTGGAAAGCAGGCACGCTTAATCAAATTATTTATGCCACGATCGCTGCCGGCGGTATTTGGTGGGTCTGTGCATTAGCGTTGGTGGTCAACTATCCGTCGAGTCGACGTATGTGGTCCCGGACACGTTCGATCGTTGGTATTTTTGGCATGTTGATTTTTGTTCCAACTTGGGCAGCCTTGGTCACCGTGCGTTCAATCAATATTGATATACAACCCTATTTTGGCGGATGGGTGGTATTGTTTATTCTATTGTTAGTATGGGCCGCGGATGTTGGCGCCTACTTTGCCGGTGTCCGTTACGGACGTAATAAAATGATGCCTGCGGTAAGCCCGGGTAAGACAATGGAAGGTCTCTGCGGTGGATTAACGCTGGCATTTATCGTCATGATGGTGGTTTCACACTGGACTCAAATACCGGCTGACCAATTTACCGGCTACTATTTGACAGGATTATTTACTGTCGTGGCGTCTGTGTTTGGTGACTTGAATGAGAGTATGTTTAAACGCAGTGCCGGCGTAAAAGATAGCGGCTCAATTCTGCCAGGACATGGCGGCATATTAGATCGCATAGATAGTCTAACCGCGGCAGTGCCTGTGTTTACATTGGCTTACTTGGAGTTTTTACGTTAAGTATGAGTCAATCGATTACCATCTTAGGCGCGACGGGTTCTATTGGTCAGAATACGTTAGATGTCGTTGCTCGTCACCCTGATACTTATTCACTATTTGCCGTCACAGCTCATGGTAACGTGAGTGCCATGCTCGATATCGTGTGCCGTTATCAACCTCAGTATGCCGTGATGGTGGACGAACACGCAGCATCACAACTGCGTGCACAATTGCCGATGGATACGCGGACCGAAGTATTGGGTGGTGCGAGTGCATTATCCGACGTGAGTGCGTGTGCAGAAGTCGATGTCATTATGGCCGCGATAGTAGGTGCTGCTGGCCTGGCACCGACACTAGCGGCTATCAATTGCGGTAAACGTGTTTTGCTCGCTAATAAAGAAGCGTTAGTGGTGAGCGGTGAGTTATTTATTAATGCCGCGCGTGAAAGTGGCGCTCAAATTCTTCCTGTTGATTCAGAGCATAATGCAATATTTCAATGTTTACCGGATAGCGCACAACAGCAAGTCGGCTACATGCAACTGAATAATCATGGCATTGATAAACTGCTGCTAACGGGGTCGGGCGGGCCCTTTCGTCATACTCCTATCGATGAGCTTGTTAACCAAACACCTCAACAGGCCTGCAATCACCCCAATTGGTCAATGGGACAGAAAATTTCTGTCGATTCTGCAACCATGCTCAATAAGGGTCTGGAATACATTGAGGCACGGTGGCTATTCAATTGTCGTCGGGAACAGCTTGATATTGTAATACATCCGCAGAGCGTTATTCACTCAATGGTACAATATGTTGATGGTTCAGTGATGGCGCAGATGGGAGAGCCTGACATGCGCACGCCTATTGCTCATGTATTAGGTTTCCCTGAGCGAATTTGCAGTGGTGTGAAGGGACTCGATTTCATGACGCTTGGTGAACTCAGTTTTATGCCAGTGGATTTTGCACGTTATCCTTGTCTGAAACTGGCGATAGATAGTTGTTGGCATGGACAGTCGGCAACGACCACTTTAAACGCTGCCAATGAGGTGGCGGTTGCAGCGTTTTTGAAAGGACAAATTCGCTTCACTGATATTGCTGAAGTGTGTGACTCAGCATTGCAAAACTTGGTGTCAGCGCACGTGGATTCGGTAGACGCACTTATGGCTATTGATGCACAAGCGCGACGTGCAGCATCACGACGTGTGGAGCAAGTTGTTTATGCTTGATTGGTTATGGTACGCCGGTTCGTTTGTAGTGACCTTAGGTATTTTGGTCGCTTTTCATGAGTTCGGACATTTTTGGGTGGCTCGACGCTGTGGCGTCAAGGTACTGACCTATTCGGTGGGGTTCGGTAAAGCGATATGGTCACGGGTGGCACGCGATGGTACGCGCTATCAAGTCGGTATTATTCCGCTAGGTGGCTATGTTCGTATGCTCGATGAACGTGTTGATGAGGTCAGTGAGCAAGACAAACATGTATCCTTTAATGCCCAGTCAGTGTATAAGCGCTTTGCCATTGTGGCGGCTGGACCGATTGCTAATTTCATTCTCGCCGTCGCTGTACTATGGCTTATGTTTGGTATTGGGGTCCCTACGGTTAAGCCCATTATAGGCGATGTTGCGCCCGGGTCTATTGCAGCACAAGCAGACTTTGTAGAGGGCAGTGAGATTGTAAAAGTCGACAACGTAGAAGCATACGATTGGCAGCAGGTACAACTCGGTTTGATGAGTGCCATTGGTAACGATGAACTCTCAATTACCGTAAGTAGCCCCGACGGCACGATACAGAAAAAAACCTTAAATATTTCGCAGTGGCAGTTTGATCCTGAAACGGAAACAACCTTTGGTAGCTTGGGGATTCAAGTTTACCGACCTAATGTTTCCACTACATTAGCGCAGGTTGTTGATGACTCTCCGGCGCAACAAGCGGGTCTAGAAGCGGGCGATAAAGTGACCGAGCTCAATGGTCAGCCGCTAGAAAGCTGGCAACAATTGACTGGAACTATCGCCGAGTCCGCAGGAGTTGCCTTGACCTTGACTATCGAGCGCCAAGGAGCCGAACAAAAAATAACTGTTATTCCTGGTGAACGCGAACGAGGTTCTGATGTCATAGGTTACCTAGGCATCGCCCCTGAGGTAGGAGAGTTGCCCGAGGGCTATGTGTTCAACCATCAATATGGTATTGTCGGTGGTTTAATGAAAGGCGCTGAGCAGACATGGGAACTCATGGTTGTAAGCGTCAAAATGATTGGAAAGCTAATCACGGGCGATGTGTCCGTAAAAAATCTCGCTGGCCCTTTGAGTATTGCTGAAGGCGCTGGCGTTAGCGCGAGTAGTGGATTTGTTTATTTTCTCAGCTTTCTCGCGCTATTAAGTGTAAATTTAGGGATAATCAATCTGGTGCCTTTACCCATGCTTGACGGGGGACATTTAGCATTTTTCGTTGCTGAATGGGTGAGAGGGAAGCCGGTGTCAGAAAAAGTTCAAGACATCTGTTACCGGATTGGTGGTGCGTTAGTCTTTGCATTGATGATAATCGCCATAAGTAATGACATCATGCGCTTCGCATTCTAATTCAAAGTCAACAATAAGTAGCTAGTTATAATGACGTTTAAAAAGCTGTTAGTGAGTGCCATGGTTGCGGCGGCTGTTTCGCCCGCAGCGCAAGCACAAGATGAATTTGTTGTCCAAGATATCGAAGTTAAAGGTTTACAACGTGTGGCACTCGGTGCTGCGTTGACATATATTCCTGTTCGAGTGGGTGATGAAGTGTCAGAGCTGCAAATTCGCAGTGCGATCAAATCACTCTATTCGTCTACTCACTTCGATTACATCGAAGCAGTACGTGACAATGACACGTTGATTTTCCGTGTCAGTGAGCGTCCAACAATTGCTGAAATTACCTTCGAGGGTAATAATGATATTAAGGACGAGCAGTTAGAGCAGAGCCTCCAAGATAACAACATTATTCAAGGAGAGCCGCTTGATCGAACGACGATCTCAGGTATCGAGAAAGGGTTAGAAGACTTTTATCAAAGTGTCGGTAAGTATAACGCTCAGGTTGACCTTGAGGTGGTTGAATTACCGCGTAATCGTGTCGAGCTTCGCATGAACTTTGAAGAAGGCGATGCCGCTGAAATTGCACAAATCAACATTGTCGGTAACAAGGCATTTCCAGACGAACTGCTTTTAGATACTTTTGAGTTGCGCGATAAATTACCGTGGTGGAATATCATCGGCGAAAAACGCTACCAGAAAGAGCAATTAAGTGGCGACTTAGAAACACTCGAATCTTATTATCGCGATCGCGGCTATCTTCAGTTCCAAGTTGAATCGGTACAGGTTTCTGTCACGCCTGATAAGTCGGGTGTCTACATCACGGTCAATGTGAATGAGGGCGAGAAATATTACGTAAGCGAAACTGATGTAATTGGTGATTTGAAAGGTCATGAGGACATCGTTAATCGCTTAACTACGATTAAAGAGGGGACGCTATATAATGCGGCTCAAGTCACTTATATTGAAGACCTCGTTGGTCGTTTCTTCGGTGGCTATGGGTATGCCTACCCAGAAGTAAAGGCGATTCCTGAGCGTAATGACGAAGACAAAACCGTTAAACTGACGTTCTCAGTCAATCCAGGTAATCGCGTTTACGTTCGTCGCATTGCGTTTGAGGGTAATTCAACGACCGAAGACCAAGTCTTGCGTCGTGAAATGCGTCAGCTTGAAGGTGCATGGCTATCAGATAACAAGGTCGAGCAAGGTAAAGTGCGCCTAGAGCGACTCGGCTTTTTCGAAACGGTTGAGACTTCGACGGAAAAAGTGGAAGGACAACCTGATCAAGTGGATGTCACGTATAAGGTAAAAGAGCAACCTTCAGGTTCATTTACGGCGGGTATTGGTTACGGTGACTATTCAGGCCTGCAACTCAACGCCGGTATTCAGCAAAGTAACTTTTTGGGTACGGGTAATCGCGCAGGTATCAATGTATCGACCAGTCGTTTCCAGAAGAACTTCAGCGTTTCGTATACCGACCCTTACTTTACTACCAACGGTGTGTCTTTGTCGGGCCAGGTGTTTTTAAGTGAATTCGATGCGGGACGAGCAGAAAACTTAATTCGGTACAATCAGCGCACCTATGGTGTCGGTAGTACGATTGGTTTCCCGGTTGACGAAATCAACAGCTTTAGTTTTGGTGTTGGCTACAAGCGCCAAGAGGTGACGAACGTCGATGGTTACGAGCAAATACGTAAGTTTTATCAAGCGTTTTTAAACCCTGAGAGCCCTGATTCAGGCGTTGGCTTTGATATCTACGACTTCAATGTTGGCTGGTCTCGAGTCACCCTTAACCGCGGTACATTCCCTACATCAGGTTCATCTCAACGTGCATCTTTTGAAGTGTCTGCGCCCTTTAGTGATATTCAATATTTCCGGGTGGGCTATGACTTTAAATATTATTGGCCATTATCTGATGATCAACAATGGACATTATTGACACGTTTTAATCTCGGTTATGGTAATGGTTATGGTGCCGATGACGCCGGCAACGATTACTTACTGCCGTTCTGGGAATCTTTCCGCGTTGGTGGACAGGGCGACTTGCGAGGCTTTGAGCCGAATACGGTAGGTCCTCGTGCTATTTATAGTTATGCGGATCAAGTCGCAACGCCGCCAGACTGGACAGGTTTGCCGGGCGGTTATCCGGCAGGTTCAGATGCTGAATCCATCACCGTGAGTCGTTATGCCGTTGGTGGTAATGCCAAAGTTGTGGGAGGGGTTGAACTTATTGTGCCAACGCCGTTTATTGATGAAAGTATGCGTAACACTGTGCGTACAAGTATTTTCGTTGATGTCGGTACCGTTTGGGATACTGAGTTTGACTATGAGAAGTATAAAGGCTTAGATTTAATAGGTCAGAGTCAGCCACTCAGCGACTACAGCGATCCAGGTGACTTCCGTGTTTCAGCCGGTGTATCTGTGCAATGGATTTCGCCGATGGGACCGCTCACTTTCTCTCTAGGTAGAGCGCTTAAAGAAGTGGAAGGCGACGAAACTCAGATATTCTCGTTCAACATCGGTACGACATTCTGATAAAGTATCGATGTAGACCGTTCAAGGCGATAGGTTCGCAATAAAAGAACAACAAATTTTTTGAGGAGTTAATTTTGAAAAAGTTAGTGAAAACAACCGTTGCAGCGCTGGCTGTTTCTAGTGCAATGTTTGCGGGTGCGGCGAGCGCACAACAGAAAATTGGCGTTGTTGACATGATGCAAGTGTTTCAACAATTGCCACAACGTGAGCAAATCTCACAGCAATTGCAAACTGAGTTTCAGGACCGTTTTGAAGAAATGCGTCAGTTAGAGCAAAAAATCCAAGAGCTTCGTCAGAAGCAAGAACGTGACGCATCTGTCATGTCTGCGGAAGAAAAGACGCAATTGAATCGTGAACTCGAGCAACTCGTTGCTGAGGCACAGTTAAAAAGCAAGGCGTTACAAGAAGATACGCGTCGTCGTCAAGCGGAAGAGCGGGATGAGTTATTAGGCAAGGTACAGAATGCCATTAATGCCGTTGCTGAAGCCGGTGATTATGATTTGGTATTGCAAAGTAACGCAGTTGCGTTCATGAAGTCTGATAATGATTTGTCTTCAAAAGTTGTTGAGCGTATGAGCGGCAATTCAGGTAACTAATCAATGACAGAATACTCTTTAAAGCAGTTAGCAGAGTATGTTGATGGTGAGGTTCGCGGCGACGCGAACCTTGTTGTTACTGGCATAGGAACGTTGCAGTCTGCGTCTGCGACGCAAATAGCTTTTTTGGCCAACAGTCGCTACAAAAGCCAGCTTGAATCAAGTCATGCGGGCGCAGTTATACTCTCACCGAAAGATGTAGAAGACACGCCTGCGATAAATGCCATCGTAGTCAACAATCCCTATGCCGCTTTTGCCAAAATTGCTCAACGCCTCGATACTACCCCGGCACCAGCCGAGGGCGTCGCCGAGACTGCGCGCGTACATCCCACAGCTAAGCTTGGTAGCAATGTTGCTTTAGGCGAGTACGTTGTGATTGAGGCGGGCGCAGTGATTGGTGATAATGTGGCGATAGGGTCGCATGCTCACATCGGACCTGAAGTGAGTATCGGGGAAAATACTCGAATTTGGTCAGGTGTGCACATTTACCACCGTTGTGTTATCGGCGCTCAATGTAATGTCCATTCGGGGGCAGTGATTGGCGCAGACGGATTTGGTTGGGCACCTGAAAATGGTCAATGGCTAAAAATACCTCAAATTGGCCGTGTGATCATCGGCAACGATGTAGAAATTGGGGCAAGTACCACAGTCGATAGAGGCGCGTTAGACGATACAGTGATAAGTAACGGCTGTATTATTGACAACCAGTGCCAAATTGCACACAACGTATTTATTGATGAAAATACGGCCATCGCGGGTTGTACCGTATTGGCGGGAAGCTGTCGTATTGGTAAACGTTGTATGATCGGCGGTGCATCAGCCATTAATGGTCACATCAGTATTTGTGATGATGTGCAAATTATGGGTTTTGCCATGGTCATTAAAGAAATCAATGAACCTGGCGTTTATGCTTCGGGTATCCCCGCAGCCAGTCATCGCGAGTGGCGCAGAAACGGGGCGCGTTATCGTCAGTTAGATGACCTTTTCAAACGTGTAAAAGGTATCGAGCAAGAACTGCAAAAAATTAAGTAAAGGGAGAGGATGTTGAAAGCCACTGACTCTGGATTTGATATTCAAGGTGTACTCGACTTACTGCCACACCGCTATCCATTTTTATTGATTGATCGTGTAATTTCTTGTGATTGCGAGAAAGAGATTCATGCAATTAAAAATGTGAGTTTCAATGAGCCGATGTTTAACGGCCATTTTCCGGGTAATCCAATTTTTCCAGGGGTCTTATTACTTGAAGGCTTAGCGCAAGCAGCGGGACTGCTAGGATTCCGCATCACTGAGCAAAAATCGACTGCAAACGATTTATACTTGTTTGCTGGTATCGATAATGCGCGTTTTAAACGGCAAGTTATTCCCGGCGATACGATTCACTTTCACGTAACGTTTGAAAAAGAGCGTCGTGGTATTTGGAAGTTTTCAGGCCGCGCTGAAGTTGAAGGTGAATTGGCCGCGTGTGCAGACATCATTTGCGCGAGAAGGGAAGTCTAGTGATCCACGAAACGGCAATTATAGATTCGTCTGCTAAACTCGGCGCTAATGTCTCTGTCGGGCCGTGGACATTCATTGGTCCTGACGTAGAAATAGGTGATGATTGCGACATTCGATCGCATGTGGTGATTAAAGGCCCTACGAAAATTGGTGCACGAAATACGATTTATCAGTTTGCCAGCGTGGGTGAGGACTGCCAAGATAAAAAATACGCTGGCGAGCCGACACAACTAGTGATTGGCGACGATAACGTTATCCGAGAATCAGTGACAATTCATCGTGGCACAGTTCAAGATGAGGGTATCACCCGTATTGGTGATCGAAACCTGTTTATGGCGTATGTCCATGTGGCGCACGACTGCATCATTGGTAATGACAACATTTTTGCCAATTTAGTGACGTTAGCAGGTCACGTTCACGTTGGCGATCAAGTCATTCTGGGTGGCTTAACAGGGGTACACCAGTTTTGCCATATTGGCTCGCACGCGTTTGCAGCCGTTAACTCAATCGTTGTACAAGATATTCCACCCTTTATTATGGCACAAGGACATAATGCGCGTCCTCGTACAATTAATTCAGAGGGATTAAAGCGCCGGCAATTTAGTGAGCATGAAATCCGTAATATTCGTCGCGCTTATAAATTGTTATATCGCTCGAGTTTAACGGTAGACGAGGCGTTAGAGCAAATTAGTGCACTTGAAGAGCCGAAACTCGACGAGTTTATTGAATTCGTTAAGCGCTCTCAAAGAGGCATTATTCGCCCCTAATGGATAAACCAGTGATGTCCGTGAAAGTTGCTTTGGTCGCAGGTGAGCACTCAGGAGATATTTTGGGTGCGGGCCTCATGGCGGCGTTAAAATCACGCTATGCAAATATTGAATTCGTGGGTGTTGGGGGGCCTCTTATGGAAAGTGAGGGGCTTCGCTCTTTTTTTCCCATGGAGGACCTATCTATCATGGGCGTGGCTGAAGTCCTTCGGCACTTACCTAAGTTATTAAAGCATCGTAAGCAACTCGTCACGTTTTTACGTCAGCAACAGCCAGATATTTTTATTGGAATTGATTCCCCAGATTTTAACCTTACGATTGAAAAAAGACTCAAAGACGTAGGTATTAAAACCGTTCATTATGTCAGTCCATCGGTTTGGGCGTGGCGAGAAGGTCGGATTAAAGGGATTAAAAAGGCTGTTGATCACGTGTTGTGCCTGCTTCCGTTTGAAAAGCAGTTCTATGATGAGCATGGATTGTCCGCGACCTTTGTTGGACATCCGTTGGCTGATGCTATTCCCCGAGAAACGAATAAAGCCGCCGCAAGACGACAACTGGGGTACCCCGAGTTAGGTCAATATGTGGGCTTACTACCGGGGAGTCGCAAAGGCGAGTTAGCGCGTATGGCGCCGACATTTTTACAGGTCTGTAAGGCACTAAAAAAGACCCATCCCGAGTTAAAGTTTATTGCTCCAATGGTCAATCAGGCGCGTGCGGATGAGTTTACTGCTCTGCTAGAAGATAATGACATGCAGACCGATGTCGAAGTGTGTCTCGGACATAGTAGAGAAGTAATGGGGGCGTGCGATTACCTACTGCTCACATCAGGAACGGTGGCGCTAGAGGCGTTATTAATCAAGCGTCCGATGGTCGTTGCTTATCGTTTTGCTTGGCTTTCTTATCAAATTATTAAACGGCTTTTTCATGCGCCTTTCTTCTCTTTACCCAACCTACTTGCGAATCGGGCTATCGTTCCAGAGTTGGCGCAAAGTGATGCAACGGTTGAACGGATCGTCGCACACATGGAACAGTTAATCGATGAAAACAACCAAGCGCTAGTCGCCGAGTTTGACCGTATCCATCAACAACTCGATCAGTCAGCGAGCGATGTGGCGGCGAATGTGATTTCAGATCTTCTAGAAAATCGAATGTAATCACGGAAAATCTGCGCTAATAATCCTAAAAAATATGTTCTATTATCACTGTAGTTGATAAATAGGAGATCAATAATGGGTTTGTTAGTTGATGGCGAGTGGCATGATAAGTGGTACGACACCAAAAAGCATGGCGGACGTTTCGTTAGAAGTGAGTCACAGTTTCGTAACAGTATCGAGCAGGGGGGCCCTTTCTTGCCAGAGTCGGGTCGCTATCATCTGTTTGTATCCTACGCATGCCCTTGGGCTCATAGAGCTCTAATTTTTAGAAAACTTAAAGGACTTGAGCAACATATTGATGTCTCAGTTGTTCATCCTTTGATGCTAGAAAATGGGTGGGAGTTTTCAGCTGCTCCGCTTAACGATCCGCTCTATCAGTCGGACTTTCTGTACCAATTATATCTGAAAGCTGATCCGAACTACTCCGGCCGTGTCACTGTGCCTGTGTTATGGGATAAGCAACAGGAAACTATCGTAAATAATGAGTCGGCAGAGATCATACGTATCTTTAACTCCGCGTTTAATGATTTAACCGGAAATGAGCTCGATTTTTATCCCGACCATCTGCAACAGGAAATTGATGAAGTCAATGAACGCGTTTATCACGGTATAAATAACGGTGTTTATAAATGTGGCTTTGCGACCGAACAGCGTGCGTATGAAGAGGCATTCAAAGCGTTATTTGACGCCTTAGAATGGGTTGAAGAGCGCCTAGACGGACGTGATTACTTAGTCGGCGACCAACTCACCGAAGCAGATTGGCGATTGTTTACCACGCTAGTACGTTTTGATGCCGTCTATTTTGGCCACTTCAAAGCTAATAAATACCGCATCAGTGATTATCCACGGATGCGTGACTATTTGAGCCGTTTGTTTCACTACCCGGGCGTTTCAGAAACGGTGGTAATGGATCATATTAAGCGCCATTATTATGGCAGCCATAAAACGATTAATCCCACTCAGATTATACCAGTGGGTCCTGAGTTATCATTCTAAGGAGTGGGTCATGGGTGTATTAAAACGCGTTAAGGGGATAGCGGCGCAAGACGGAGCGGGTGTTAAGCTATCTCGCATTATCAATCAGCCTGGCTTTAAACATCAGGACCCGTTTTTAATGCTGGACGAATTTCGCTCAGACGATCCCGATGATTATATTGCTGGTTTTCCACCACACCCTCACCGTGGTTTTTGTACGTTAACTTATATGCTGGCGGGTGAAATGGCTCATGAAGACTCGGTCGGCAACAAAGGGCTTGTTGGAGCGGGAGGTGTGCAGTGGATGAAAGCGGCTCGAGGAATTATCCATGCTGAAATGCCCAAGCAAACAGAAGGTCTTATGTGGGGGTTTCAATTATGGATAAACCTACCTGCCAAATTTAAGATGGATGCGCCCGAATGGTTCGACTACAAAGCAGATGTCATTCCAGAAGTTCATCTTCAGCAAAGTATGTTGCGATTGATCGCGGGTCGTTATGGCGAGCAAGAAGGACCGGTAAATTTACCTGAACAGCGTTTTTTAGTTGCTGACTTACGTTTTTCTGAAGCCAGCAGCGAAAAACTGGATATCATGGCCTACACAACGCAATTGCTATATGTGTATCAAGGCTCGATTACGCTTGACGGTGAGCAAGTTGAACGAGGCGAGCTTGTGGTCTTCGACGGCCCATTGAACACCAGTATTATTCATGGGGAGCAAGGCTCCGGCGTTATGTTGTTGTTGGGAGATGCAATAGGTGAACCTATCAGCCAATATGGTCCCTTTGTCATGAATACGACACAGGAGATAGAGCAAGCTATTCGTGATTACCAACAGGGAAGGCTGACCGAGGCTTAGCTAAGGTTAAAACGAGCAGTTTGTTTAATCAGCTGCTCGTAACGAGCGGCATGTGAATCGGTTAACGTTAAACCTTGTAGCGTACGTAAACACGAGAGGCATTCTTTTTTCAAGAAGCCAATTTCTTTATTCGAGTTTGCTTCGGCACAATATCGAACAGCAGCCTGTATAAAGTTAAGAGCGGCGCCGCTGTTGAGAGGAGCTACTTTTAGTGCTTCTCGGAAACTGTTGAGTGCTTCCTTATAAAAGCGCTCTTCATATTCTTTGATGCCGCGTTCATGTAGCTGTCGGAATTGACTGCGACGTTGTTCAGATCGTTTTACTCGATCTTTTAACAGACGGTCAGTGTATTCATCAACAGAGAACAGCTGTTGATACTGCTTCATAATGTCATCCGCTTTTTCAAATTCACCTAAATCCATCAAAATAGCGACGATATCGAAGCTTACTTCCTCAGGCAACGAGTGGCCTGCTGCTAAATCAACACCAAAAATTTGGTTAAGTCTGTCTTGAGCTTCGCGTAAGCGTCCGTTGAAAGCGTCGATGCGTGACAGTAATACGGACTCGATCGTTTCGAAAGCGATATCTGAATAAACGAGGTTTTCATCGTAGCGCGCACGCTGCAATTCCATGGTCGCTTCAGTTTGATATTTCGCTACTTGCTGGCGCGTTTCCGCATGCTCGGCGGCATCTAAGATGGAACGTAGGTAATTACACAGATGTTGCACGTTACGATGAACCGAAGTACGGGCGATTTGCAGTACATTGTTCATCGCTTGCTTGGCTATTTCGTAATTCTCTGAATCACGTGCGATGCGTGCTAGTAGGGTCTGCCGCTCGATCGAGAACGGCGCCATAGAAATGGCCATGCGGGCACTATCGAGGGCATCATCGAGCGCCGCCTTGCTGAGGTGACAGCGCGTTCTCAGATCGTGCGCTTCAATCGCATTCGGCATTTTTTTAATAACAATATTTAACAGTTCGAGAGCATCATCAGGACGTTGCTGAAGTAAACGCGTTTCAGCCAGCTTTAAACTTGCCCAACTCTGACCACCTTCTTCCAATAAACGGGCAATCGCGGCATCAGCGGCCTCAAGTTGACCTGTTTTATTAAACAGTTCAATTTGTAATTTTTGACAGTAGTTGGCATAGCGACTTTGTGCGTCGATATGTTTTTGACAAGCGGTAATACACTGCTGATAGTCTTTATTAAATAATGTTTTGAATACATCTCTTAGCCACATTCTGCGTTTATAAGCTCTTAATAAACGCGCATGTAGAACGCGGTGTGAAAACGGCTTTGTCAGGTAGTCGTCGGGCTGAAGCTCAAGTGCACTGAGTACCATCGGTCGCGTGTTGTCGCCAGTGATGATAAAAAATAGCGTTTCAGGCTTAAGCATACCGCGCTGCCGTAACTCCTCGAGCACTTGGCGACCGTTTTTTCCTCGGCCTAAATTGTAGTCGACCAACATAATGTCGTAGGGCCGGCGTGCATAGGCTGCAATGCCCGCTTCACCGGTTCGTTTAGCGTCGACTTCTTTTGCACCGAGATTAATCAAAAGCCCCTTCAACATGACTTGAAAGGCTTTTTGATCCTCAATGATTAGGACACGTTTTTCCGATAAATCCAGTACTTCGCTCATACCGTAGACACTAATAGAAGAATTAATGACAGCATACTGTCAAACATAAATTATGTTAAGTCTCTACTCGGTTTAACGCGCAATTTAAAGGGAAATAAGTAAATTATGAGAGTAGCATCCATTAAAGAAGGGCAAATTGAGTGGAATGAAGCGGAGCTATCAAAGGAACTCAGTGCTCACCAAGTAAAAATTGAAATTAGCCATGCGGGTATCAATCGCGCTGACCTAATGCAGGTCGCAGGAGCCTATCCACCTCCGCCGGGAGCGTCAGACATTCCCGGGCTCGAGTGTTGTGGTCAGATTGTCGCTGTTGGCGATCAAGTGGATACTTTTGTAGTGGGGGACGATGTCTGCGCTTTGCTTGCCGCTGGGGGCTATGCTCAGCACGTCATTGTTGATCAACAACAAGTACTCCCGCTACCTCAAGGGTGGTCGAAAGCGCAAGGAGCAGGTTGGTTGGAAACTTTCGCGACCGCATATCTCAATGTCTTTCAATTGGCGCGTGTTAAACCGTCAGACCGAGTGCTGGTGCATGCGGCAGCGGGAGGAGTTGGCACATCCCTGCTTCAATTATGCAAAGAGAAAGGAATTAGTACGGTCGCGGTGGTAGGAACTGACGAAAAGCAAACTTTTTGTCAAAAGCTGGGCGCGAGTTTGTCGATAAATCGACATCATGAGCGAGACTGGAACGCTATAGAGAAAGAAGGTGTTGACGTGATATTGAATCCCATCGGCGGTGACTCTATTGCCCGAGACCAACACTTTTTAAATACCGAAGGTCGCATCGTGCTAATCGGTTTAATGGGGGGACGTGAGGGCCAGGTCGACTTTGGACGAATGCTAATCAAGCGACAACGTATCATCGGCTCAACGCTCCGAGCACTCTCCGCTGAACGCAAGGGAGCCATTTTGAGTGAATTGTGGGCGGAATTTGGAGACGCATTCAATGCGCGTCGCGTTATGCCAATGATTGATCAAGTGGTGCCAGCAACGGATGTGAATGAAGCGATGGACTACATGCGCGAAAATCGAACGTTTGGAAAAATAGTATTGGATATGAACGCTTAATAAGAAGAAGTGGTGGAGGGGGCAGGATTCGAACCTGCGAAGGCTGAGCCGTCAGATTTACAGTCTGATCCCTTTGACCGCTCGGGAACCCCTCCATCAGAAGAGCGCGTATGATAGCAACCTGAACTCTGTTGTAAAGGGTAAACTAAAAAAACTCATTGTTTCTCGTACTTTGCCGATATGACTGATATGTCAGTCAGCGGAGTTAGCAATGCAAGTGGTACGAGAACCACAATTGGATTCCTTTGTTAAAACAGCAGAGTCGTTTGCCAACGAAGCAATCAATGACGGTTTTGCCGCGACTTTTGCTTACTGGGTATCGGCGCTGAGTGATAGGCCTGCCGTTGAAGGGATGACACCACCCGAGCCAAACTGGCAACGAAGGATTGGTGCTGCACGACCACGCCCACTGGATGCTGGCGGTCATTATAAATTGCCGGCTGGCGTTTATAACGATGCTTCTGAGCTGACCCAGCAGCGCCTTGTTGATGCCTTGAATCCGCAACCTCTTGTCTTAGACGCGTCGCCCAATCGTCTGCCATTGGAACTCATTGCAAACTTGGATTGGCAAACGAGACAGCGTCGTCAACGTAGCAAGCTCGTCAAGCAACAGCCGCAGCGACGCTCCAACCCATCTCGTTTGTACGATGTTTTGCAGTCAATGGGTATAGAAGATCAGCAACCTCTCATGTAAGCTGACATCTTTCCAGTTGTCAGTACAAGAATGGGCATGAAAATTCATCCACAAGATGCAGAGCGTATTGAGCAATTTGTTGAGCATTTATGGCTTGCTCACGGTGTGAGTGAGAATACGCAAGCAGCTTACCGCAGTGACTTAAAGAAGTTTTGCGAGTTTTTGGCACAACACAGGTTGGGTCTTCATCAGGTAACATCTACGGTCGTGCAAGATTATTTGTTTTGGCGTCGCTCTCAGGGTCTGTCACCGCGGAGTACATCACGATTTTTGAGTGCTATGAAAAAGCTGACGCCATACGCCCTAAAGTCAGGCTGGTTTGTCACCGATCCGATCGCTAAGCTTAAACGTCCTAAAATGAGCCCCGCAGTACCTCACTCACTGACTGAATCCGATGTGTTGTCCCTATTAGATGCACCTGATGTCGATACGCCCATTGGTTTGCGCGATAGAGCGATGCTCGAAGTATTGTACGCAACCGGTTTGCGAGTAACGGAATTGGTCCGGTTACAATATGACCAAGTCTCATTGGCACAAGGCTTGGTGCGCGTTGTCGGTAAAGGTGATAAAGAACGGTTAGTGCCGTTGGGTGAGGAAGCTATCGAATGGCTATCGCGGTATATGAAGTCGGGTCGTCCAGTCCTCAGCGAGCGTCAGTCGGGTTGGGTGTTTATTACTCAGCGAGGGACGTTGTTAACGCGGCAAGCTTTTTGGTATCGGATCCGAACCTATGCCGAACAGGCCCAGATCAATAGCCATTTGTCGCCTCATACACTGCGTCATGCGTTTGCTACTCACTTGCTTAATCATGGCGCTGACTTGAGGGTACTGCAAATGTTGCTAGGGCATAGCGATCTGTCAACAACACAAATTTATACACAAGTAGCAAAAGAGCGCTTGCAGCAAATGCATGCAACGTTCCATCCACGAGGATAATCGAGGTCAATATGAAGTTGTTTCCTAGTCTTAGCGCCGTTGCGGTGTCGTTCTTGTTTTTGTCAGTCAATGCGCTGGCTGAGCAACAGCCAGACGTGAGTAAATTGGAACGTTTGGGTGTCGAGATCTCAACTATAAAGCCAGCGGGCATTGATGGTCTGTATGAGCTGTCCACTAATCAGGGAATCGTTTATATGACCGCTGATGGTGAACACTTGCTAGTCGGTAACCTGTATCAGTTGGGTGAGGGCGCACCTTTGAATGAAACTGAGCAGGCATTAAAGGCATTGCGAAAAGAAAAAGTGGCTGAACACCAAGATGAAATGATTGTTTATCCATCATCTAAGCAACAGTATGCCATTACTATTTTTACCGATACAACCTGTGGCTATTGTCGGAAATTGCATCACAACTTGGGAAGTTATCTTGATAAAGGCATTACTATTCAGTATTTGGCATTTCCGCGGGGTGGCCTAGCTTCGAAGGGCGGACGGGAATTACAGCAAGCTTGGTGTGCAAAAGATAGCGCCAAAGCGTTGTCATCACTATTCAATGATCAAGCGATCCGCGCCACTACCTTATGCGATAATCCCGTCGCTGAACACTACCAGCTAGGACAAATGCTGGGTGTAACAGGAACGCCCGCCGTAGTTTTACCGAGCGGTCGTATGTTGCCCGGAATGCGAACAGCAGATGCAATCATTGATGAAATTAAAGCTGATAACGAGTTATGACGTTCAAAGTAGTTAAGCGTTATCCGGATCACTTCGCCGAACAGCTACCAGCGGACTGGCCTGCGACCATTCGACAAATTTTAGCGCATCGAGGGGTTACTCGACCCGAACAACTCGATCTTCGTTTGCAGGGTATGGCGCATTTTTCTCAGTTGCGAGGTATTGATGCGGCATGTGAAGCGATGCTCGAGGCACGTGAACACAATGAAGCGATTGTCATCTGTGGTGACTTTGACGCGGATGGTGCAACCAGTACCGCATTATTGATGTCCGCTCTACCGCAGTTAGGTTTCACCAAAGTCACTTATCGCGTGCCGAACCGAATGACTGAGGGGTATGGCCTTTCAGCAGCGATTGTTGAGCAGCTAGCGGAGCAACAGGTGGGGCTGATACTCACGGTCGATAATGGTATTGCCGCACATGATGCGGCAATACGCGCCGCCGAATTAGGAATCAAGTTAGTCATTACCGATCATCATTTAGCCCCTGCGTCATTACCGCCAGCGGCTGCGATAGTCAATCCTAATCAACCCGGCTGTGAGTTTCCGAGCAAAGCGTTAGCCGGTGTCGGCGTTGCATTTTATCTATTGGCGGCATTACGCGCACGATTGCGCGAAACGGGTGAGCAGACACCCAATTTAGCAGACTTTCTTGACTTGGTGGCCTTAGGTACCGTTGCCGACGTGGTGCCGCTCGATAAAAACAACCGCATTTTGGTTCAGCAAGGCCTCAATCGTATTAAAGCAGGTCAGTGTCGCGCCGGCATACGCGCATTAATTGAGCAAAGTGGTCGCGATATTGCAAAGTTACAAGCGAGTGACTTGGGATTTGCCATAGGGCCTCGTATAAATGCCGCGGGGCGCCTTGATGATATCAGCCTGGGTATCGAATGTTTGCTGGCGTCGTCTGAGCGCGCGCAACAGCTTGCTCAAACATTATGTGACTTGAATAAACAGCGACGGGAAATTGAGGCGGACATGAAAGCTGAGGCTGAGTCCATTGTGAGTCAGCTTCAGCTCGATAATCAAGGTCAGCTGCCGAATGTCATTGTGCTCTATAACGAACAATGGCATAGCGGGGTAATTGGTATCGTCGCAGGGCGTGTAAAGGAGCGAACCCATCGTCCGGTAATCGTGTTTGCTAAAGAAAGTGATACTCATTTAAAAGGCTCCGCGCGCTCAATTGATGGTGTACATATTCGCGACCTGCTTGAGCGTGTGGACACTCAATATCCCGATGTAATTGAACGTTTTGGCGGTCATGCGATGGCCGCTGGACTGTCTTTAGCCGAAGCACAACTAAACACCTTTCAAAGCGCAGTGTCGCAAGCGGCAGCTGATTGGCTGACTGATGAGGTTGTACAACCCGTTATCTGGTCCGATGGTCAGTTATCCGATGAGCAATTAACGGTTGAATTTATTCAGCAACTCGAACGTTTTGGACCTTGGGGACAAAAGTTTCCAGAACCTATTTTTGATGGCGAGTTTCGGATACTGCAGCAGTGTATTGTGGGGGAAAAGCATCTCAAGCTCGTCGTTCAAAGCCCCGAAGGCGGTATTTTCGATGCCATATCGTTTTATTGCGATATTGAGCAGTGGCCCAATCATCAGTGTCAGTGGGTCGAACTTGTCTATAAACCACAACTGAATCATTTTCGCGGACGTACTTCAGTGCAGTTGTTGGTGGAGCAACTGCGCGCTTTGCGGTAAAATACCCGTTTATGCCAATTAAACAACTAAGGGTCATGTGATGTTTGAGACAAACGCCACTTACAACGCCATTAAAGAGATGCGCTCACGTAGTGAGGCACTTAGGGGGTATCTTTGACTACGCTCATAAAAAGGAGCGTTTAGAAGAAGTTACCCGAGAACTTGAACAACCTGAAGTGTGGGATGATCCGCCCAAAGCCCAAAGTTTGGGTAAAGAGCGCGCTGCACTTGAGCAAGTGATTGAAACACTCGATAACTTAGAACAAGGGTTAGAGGATATCGAGGGTTTAGTCGACTTAGCTGTGGAAGCAGAGGATGAAACCACCTTTGATGAGGCTGAACAAGAGTTAAAAGAGTTATTGACTCAGCTAGAGGCGCTCGAATTTCGTCGCATGTTTTCACGCGACAATGACTCATCAGATTGCTACGTGGATATTCAGTCAGGCTCTGGGGGGACGGAAGCCCAAGACTGGGCAAACATGCTATTACGCATGTATTTGCGCTGGGCTGAAGCGCATGAATTCAAAACAGAAATTACCGAGCTTTCTGAAGGTGAGGTTGCGGGTATTAAATCGGCGACAGTGCGTATTGCAGGCGAATATGCTTACGGTTGGTTGCGTACCGAAACAGGCGTACACCGCTTAGTGCGTAAATCGCCCTTTGATTCCGGCAACCGACGCCACACATCATTTGCATCGGTATTCATTTATCCTGAAGTCGACGATGATATTGAAATAGAAATTAATCCGTCAGATTTACGCATTGATACCTACCGCGCTTCTGGTGCGGGTGGACAGCACGTTAACCGGACGGATTCCGCGGTGCGAATAACCCATGAACCCACAGGGATTGTGGTGCAATGTCAAAGCGATCGCTCGCAACATAAAAATAAAGACTCTGCGATGAAGCAATTAAAAGCGAAATTGTATGAGTTAGAGATTCAAAAGCAGAACGAAGATAAGCAGGCGCTGGAAGATTCAAAAGCGGATATCGGCTGGGGCAGTCAAATTCGTTCGTATGTGCTCGATGATGCGCGCATCAAAGATTTGCGTACCGGCATCGAGAACAGAAACACACAGGCGGTGTTAGATGGTGCGCTCGATCCATTTATCGAGGCCAGCTTAAAAAGCGGTCTGTAGCCAAGTTAAGTCGCGATAGAAACGTATTCGAAGAGGAAGCAAGATTATGACAGATAAGTCGCAAACGCCAGAAGTTGATGTAAACGAACAAATCGCGCAACGAAAAGCGAAGTTAGCGGCGTTACGCGAGAAGGGCGTTGCCTTTCCAAATGACTTTCGCCGTGATTCACTGGCAAAGGATCTTCACGCTGAGTATGACGAGGCGGACAAAGAGTCGCTTGAGCAACAGGGCGTTCGCGTTAAAGTCGCGGGTCGAATGATGACCCGTCGTATCATGGGTAAAGCGAGTTTTGCGACGATTCAAGATATGTCGGGAAAAATTCAGCTATACGTAGCCCGTGATAACTTGCCAGAGGGTTTTTATAACAGCGAATTCAAAAAGTGGGACTTAGGCGACATCATTGGCGCCAGTGGCGTATTGTTCAAAACCGGGACAGGCGAACTGAGTGTGTTAGTCGACGACGTGCGTTTATTGACCAAGGCGCTGCGTCCTCTGCCAGATAAGTTTCACGGTTTGGCGGATCAAGAAACACGTTATCGTCAACGTTACCTTGACTTGATTACCAATGAGGAGTCTCGTAACACGTTTTTAGTGCGTTCGCGCGTTATTGATTACATTCGTCGCTACCTTAACGAACATCAATTCCTGGAAGTTGAGACGCCAATGATGCAAACCATTCCAGGCGGAGCTGCTGCGCGTCCATTTTCAACTCATCATAACGCGTTAGATATGGAGCTATTCCTAAGAATCGCTCCAGAGCTTTACCTCAAACGTCTCGTCGTCGGTGGTTTCGAAAAAGTATTTGAAATAAACCGCAACTTCCGTAATGAGGGATTATCGACTCGTCACAACCCTGAGTTCACCATGTTGGAGTTTTACTGGGGCTACGCAGATTATTTCGATTTGATGGATATGACGGAAGATATGCTACGGGGTATCGCTCAAGATGTATTGGGTTCAACCACATTTGAAAGTGGTGGCGTGACTTATGACTTCGGCCAGCGCTTCGAGCGCATGACGGTGTTAGAGGCGATTATTAAATATATGCCTGAAGTTACCGAGGAGCAGCTCAACGACCGCGAACAGGCGACCGCTATCGCAGAGCAAGTCGGTGTGGATGTCAATTCGGCTTGGGGTCTAGGAAAGATCCAGATTGAGATTTTCGAAACCGTTGCTGAACATCGTTTGATTCAGCCTACATTCATCACGGCGTATCCAGCAGAGGTGTCACCTTTGGCACGTCGTAATGACGAGAATCCATTTGTGACCGATCGCTTTGAGTTTTTTGCGGGTGGACGCGAGTTGGCCAATGGCTTCTCGGAGCTGAATGATGCAGAAGACCAAGCGCAACGCTTCCGCGATCAAGTGGAAGCTAAAGAGGCGGGCGATGATGAAGCGATGTTCTATGATGAAGACTATGTCACAGCGCTTGAACACGGCATGCCGCCAACCGCGGGTGAGGGTATCGGTATTGACCGTTTGGTGATGTTGTTGACAGATTCATCGACCATCCGAGACGTACTCTTATTCCCTCATATGCGTCCTAAAGCAGATTAAGTCCAAAATAATCTAACAGCCACCCTTGCCGGGTGGCTTTTTTTTGGTCTACCATTTAATAAATTAGAAAAAAGAGACAAGGAAACGTTCTTTACTATTCAATTTTATTAAACATTATGCTTTGGAGATTGAATGTACCACTTAGAGTTTGACACACCGCTTGGGCACATGGTGGCTATGGCGAATGAGGCACATCTGACGGGTCTTTATTATAAAGATCAAAAAAATGTGCCAGACTTAAGCCATTCGGTTGTCAACCATAAGCATCCTGTGTTGGTGCAAACACAAGCGCAACTTGAAGAGTACTTTGCTGGCGCGCGTCAGAAATTTAGCCTGCCTTTACGAGTAAAAACGACAGAATTTCAACAGCAAGTGCTTTCGACACTTACACAAATAAAACCAGGCGACACATTATCGTATCAGTGTATTGCTGAGCGTATTGGACGACCTAAAAGCGTACGCGCTGTTGCTAATGCGGTTGCGAGAAATCCATTTATTATCGTCATTCCCTGTCACCGTGTGATAGGCATAAAAGGTGAACTAAAAGGTTTTTCGGCGGGGGGGCATCGAAAGCGAGCACTCATTAATCGAGAGCAAAAATTAAGGGGCGAATAGTCGCCCCCCAATTCATTAACCGTTAATCACTGAGTGATTAGTGGTCTTCACCATCTGCGTGAACGTGACCGTGTTCAAGCTCTTGCTCAGTTGCGTCACGTACTTCGACAACTTCAACGTCAAAGTTTAAGTTTACACCTGCTAATGGGTGGTTACCATCGACAGTCACTTCGTCGTCATTAACTTCGACGATGATGACTGATTGGTCGCCTTGGTCGGTGCTTGCACGGAACTGCATACCGGGTTGAACATCGTTTTCGCCAAACAAGTTACGTGGAACTGTTTGGATCAAACCTTCGTGACGTTCGCCGTATGCTTCTTCAGGACCGATTTCGGCGGTAAATTTCTCGCCGACTTCTTTACCTTCCAATGCATTTTCTAAACCAGGGATCAGCATGCCTCGGCCATGGATAAAGCTCAGTGGATTGCCTTCCTTAGACTGATCCAATGTTTGACCTTCAGCTGTCTTAACAGTGTAATGGATGGCGACCACTTTATTCGGGGCAATTGCTTCGCTCATAATAGTTAACCTAATTGATACGGCAGTGTGTGTATTTCCAAGAGACCATCGTCGTCACCTTGCAAACGGAGTGGGGTATCGATCTCAATATCGATCGGTAATACCACTAAACCATCTACTTGGGTGTCGGTACGATTCACTGCCATAATTATCGTACCTCCTCGACGCCAATTTTCGCCCACTTTCCGCTCAACCTGCGCGCCCACCTCAAAGGGGACGTGTGCAGTACCACTTACACGAAATAGTGCGCGTTTTTGTTTACCCAAGTAACGCATTCGGGCAACAGTCTCTTGGCCGATATAACAACCTTTCTTAAAATCAATTCCGTCCCAGGCTTGTACATTCAACATCTGGGGTACGAATTGTTGCGTAAGTTCACTTATAAGTTGAGGACGCACTCGCTCTATTTCAAGGGCATCCCATAACTTTTCGTCAGAATTTGATTCGATTTCTGACTTATATACTAGCACGAACTGATTTGGCTCGCTTCCAACCTTAAGTTTTGCAATAAGATCGGCCTCATTGGGAAGTTCAAATGTCTCGCTTGAACCCACTAAACCGATCAAATTGAGGTCTGACGATTTATCTTCAAAAGTGACTTTATTAAACACGCCATACTTTTCAAACTGTGCCAATGAGGGTGCGATAGCTGAATGTTTTAATATCAGCCAAAACTCATTATCGCTGTGGCAGTAGAGCCAGAATACGCTCAACGTTTTGCCGGTCGGTTCACAGTGGGCCGAATAACACAGATCACCCGGTTTGAGTGCATTAACGTTAGCCGTCAGTTGTCCCTGCAAAAAGCTGCGCGCATCGTCTCCAGTTACCGAAAGGAGTCCATAGCTCGCTAACGGACACAGTAACGTTTGGTCAGTAGAAGTGAGTTCTGACATGACTTTGCTCATTTAAAAGGCTCCTTTCATTGCCATGTCATGCTAATATGAGGCTATTGAAATTGAATTCAAGGTTGGGAGTAAAAATGTTCACACTAAAACAATCTGAGGAAGCATTAAAAGACAAACGACGGCTTAAATGGGCTTGTCGTCGCGGAATGCTCGAGTTGGATGTGTTGTTTGAACCCTTTGTCGATGAAGCGTATGACCACTTAAGCGAGGAAGACAAAGCGATTTTCCGCCGCCTTGTAACGTGTGACGACCCAGACTTGTTCGCTTGGTTTATGGGTCATAAAAAATGTCCTGATGCTGAACTTCAGCACATGGTCGACCTGATGTTGGCGCGCGTAAAAGTTTAACGGTTATGCTTCATCTGCAGTCTGAAAACAGGCTGCTTTCGGTCAGCGAAGATAGCTTACAATGGTGGGTCGATGGTCAGTTGTGGGCGGGCAAATGTAGATGGCGGTTTGTTTTAAATCGCTGGCTACTTATTCAGTTACGTCCTCATACGAACGTTGGCAAAAGGCGACGTCTTTATTTTTGTATCCATCGTCGCCGGATAACGCCGGCGCTGTGGTGTCAGCTCCGGCGTTGTTTGAATTGCCAGCTATAGGTGTTGCGGTAATAGTCGAGTTGGCTTAGCGTGAGGATCAAGATCGGGGTAGTCTAAGGTATAGTGAAGCCCACGACTCTCTTTACGTTGAAGTGCGCTGTGCACGATGAGTTCGGCTACTTGAACTAAGTTTCGCAACTCTAACAGATTATTACTGACCTTAAAGTTACTGTAATAATCGTGTATTTCTTGCTGTAGCAGCTGTATCCGATGCAGGGCGCGTTCTAGTCGCTTAGTGGTCCTGACGATGCCAACATAGTCCCACATAAACAAACGTAATTCGTGCCAATTGTGTTGTATCACCACCTCCTCATCGGAGTCACTGACTTGACTCTCGTCCCAAGCCGGCAGCCGATCAATGATAGGTGCTTCATGACTTTGTTCGAGAATATGTCGCGCAGCAGCACGGGCAAAAACTAAACACTCTAATAGTGAGTTGCTCGCCATTCGATTTGCGCCATGTAGTCCTGTGTAGGCGACTTCACCTACTGCGTACAGTCGAGGGAGGTCGGTTTGCGCATTGAGGTTAGTCGTAATACCACCACAGGTGTAATGAGCAGCCGGCACGACCGGGATGGGCTGCTTACTCATATCGATGCCAAGAGAAAGACACTTGTCGAAGATCGTTGGAAAATGTTGACGCAAAAACGCTTCGCTTTTGTGCGAGATATCCAGGTACATGCAGTCAGCACCTAAACGTTTCATCTCATAATCGATAGCTCGAGCAACCACATCACGCGGTGCTAATTCGGCACTTTCGTGAAAGCTATCCATAAATCGACTGCCGTCAGGGCGTCGCAACACGGCGCCTTCGCCACGTAACGCTTCGGTTAATAAAAAGCTTTGCGCGTTCGGATGATAAAGACAGGTCGGATGGAATTGATTGAACTCCATGTTAGTTACACTGCACCCTGCACGCCATGCCATGGCAATGCCATCACCACTGGCGATATCAGGGTTACTGGTGTATTGATACACCTTGCTTGAACCGCCTGTAGCAAGCACTACAAACCGCGCGGCGGCGGTCTCAACACGCTCAAGCTTACGATTCCATAAGTAAGCCCCATAACAACCCAGCTCACGCTGTAAGCGCCGACCCGTTATCAAATCGACGGCGTTAAATCGTTCTAATACCTTGATGTTGGGATGTGCCAATACCTTGCCTTGCAACGTTGTCTGAACGGCTTTGCCGGTGGCATCGGCGGCATGCAGTATACGTCGATGGCTATGACCACCCTCTTGGTTAAGATGATAGGTCGGCGCATCTGCTTTAGATTCGACCTGATCAAACCCCACGCCCTCATCGATCAGCCATTGTAAGGCTTCTCGCGCATGACGTGTGGTAAACTCAACGGTTTCGCGCTCACATAAACCAGCGCCGGCAATGAGGGTATCTTCGACATGGCTTTCGATGCTATCGGATTCATCGAACACTGCCGCGATTCCTCCTTGAGCGTAGTAAGTAGAGCCCTCGGTCAGTGGTCCTTTACTAACAATAATCACTGAATGGTGGTCTGCTAACTGCAAAGCGGTGGTTAAACCGGCGGCGCCTGAACCAATGACAAGAACATCTGATTGATAATTTGCTGCAGGTTCCATAAAGTACTCATTAAGGATTTTGCTCGATTTTACGCAAACTGAAAATTTTTGCGAACTTTTTACGAGCACGGCGGTCAGACCTAACGAGTACATGAGCCGCCAGTGCTATGTAGTGATTAGCAAGGGAGACAAGGCTCGGATGAGCGAACAAATGACGGACCAACAGCTGGTCGAACGTGTACAAAAAGGTGATAACCGCGCATTCGACTTGTTGGTAAAAAAATACCAACATAAAGTCATGAGCTTGATCTCTCGTTATGTGAAACAACAAGGCGATGTAGCTGACGTGGCGCAAGAAGCGTTTATAAAGGCCTATCGTGCACTACCTAAATTTAGAGGTGAGAGCGCATTTTACACGTGGCTTTATAGAATCGCGGTGAACACGGCGAAAAATCATTTGGTTTCACAAGGGCGCAAGCCGCCTGCATCGGATGTTGATGCAGAAGATGCTGAGTATTATGAAGGAAGCGGAGCACTAAAGGATGCCGGGAGTCCTGAGCATCAGTTATTAACGGATGAAATTCAAACCGTTGTGTTGCGTGCTATAGATGAATTACCAGAAGACCTTAAGCGGGCTATCACTTTACGAGAGATTGAAGGCTTAGGGTACGAGGAAATCGCTGTCGAAATGGACTGCCCGATAGGTACCGTACGCTCGCGTATCTTCAGGGCGCGAGAGGCCATTGACAGCCAATTAAGACCGTTGCTAGAACGGTAATTGATAGAGGAATCTTTATGTCTAAAGCCCATTTGTCCAACGACAATTCGGAGTCAGCAATGGACCGCCATGAGTCATGGTCGTCATTGTTTGATAGCGAGCTTGATGTGCTTGATCAAGCTGACTTTGATGCGCAGTTGGAAGATGCAGAGCAAAGCGATAGATGGTATCGGTACGGTGTAATTAGGAGCGCCATGAAAGGCGAGCTTAATCACAACGGTCCGTTGGATATCAGTGCTGCCGTAGCAGCAGAAGTCGATGCAATGCCATCTGCTAATAATGCGGTAGACTCCGACAACGTGGTGCAAGCGCACACTTCGTCGCGTTCGGCGGCAGCGCGCAAAGCTGCATTGCGCTGGTTTAATCCGTTAGCGAAAGTTGCGGTAGCCGCGGGTGTGGCAGCGGTCGCGCTAGTAACGGTACAAACGTATCAAGCGCCGATGGATGCGTCGGGTGGTCAACAACCATCGATTCTGACTAATCCGATGGGAGCACGAGAGCCGGTCAGCTTCAGTCCAAATGCTGCACCGTCTGCTTCAGCGCAAAAGGCGATCGAACAGTCTATGCGTCGGCAAGCGCAATCTTATATGATTGATCATCAACAACAGTTGATGATGTTGAGTAGTGAAGCGGCTAACAATGAAGAGACTACTGAGACAAACAATCAACAGGACCCGCAATCTCCGCAGTAATTGAGGAATGGATATGAAACCGGGTGTTTGGCTTGTATCGTTGACGCTGGTGTTGCTTTCAGCTTCGCCAGCGTTTGCACAACAAGAGGCAGAACAAGTCGCACAAAGCGATGGCGAGCGTTGGTACGACTTTATGTCGACAGCGCTTAATGAACAAAACTTTGAAGCCTCTTTGGTTTACGTGCTAGGCGAGCGTATCGAACCTTATCATTGGCTACACGCCGTTGAGCCGAATGGTGAACAGTTGGAGCTGATCGTACAAATGAACGGCCCTGGCTTTAGGGCGCTGCGTATTGGCGATAAGGTTTCTCATTTTCATCCAGCAGCGAGAGATTACTCATTACGCGCTAATTCAATTAATCACCTGATCCCACCTGCCTTTAGCGAAAAGTTTGAAAAAATTCAGAGTTATTATCGCGTAGTTGCTGTGGGGGGCGCACGTGTACTCGACAGAAAAGCGCAACACATTCGACTGATCAGCAAACATGATAATCGCTTTGGCTTCTCGGTCTGGGTGGATCGCGACTCAGGCATGCCGCTTAAAGTGATGATGATCAACGAAGACGGTATTCCCGTCGAGCAGGTACAGATGACAAGCTTAGCTTTACGACAGGATCCTAGCCCTCTGCTTGAGGAGTTGAAGCGGTTGTCGATGCCTCCTTTGATTCAAGTAACGAAAAATAGCCAACAAATGCAGCGCAGTCTTCGACCATTATGGCACCCAGAGGGATTTAAGCTTGTCGAGCAGAAACATCATCAACTCGCTGTTGATAATACCCCTGTCGATCATTATCTGTTCACCGATGGGCTGACAGAGTATTCGGTTTATATTGCGCCTCGCGATGCCGAGCAAACAGGTGCTATGAGCGTTGTCGGAAGCCAAAACCTCTATACTGAGCCACGCAATGATGTGATAATTACGGTCGTGGGGCAAATACCCATTCAAACAGCAAAACGCATTGTTGCAGAGGTGCAATAAGTAATGAAAGAACTGGCGCAAGTGGTTGCGGTTGATGGTGAAAAAGTAACAGTCTCGACGCAGCTAAAGAGTGCGTGTTCGGGGTGCGAACAGAATACAACGTGTGGTGCAGGTATTTTGAGTAAAGTGTTCTCCGATCGACACTCAACATTTGTTGTAAAAACTCAGTCTCCAGTGACGGTAGGTGAATACGTCGAGTTGTCGATTCCTGAACAACAAGTGACTCGTTTCGCGTTGTTACTTTACGGATTGCCCGTTCTCACCTTATTGTTGCTTGCCAGCGTGTTAACATCCTTCACCTCGATCTCTGAGGGCTACACGATTCTGCTCTCATTTGCAGGTTTTGCTTTGAGCTTTTTAGCTTTACGTTTGTGGTTCCGCCTTCGTGATGTGCGCGTAAATCAGTTGCTCGTCGTGAGCACACCCGCGCAGCCTAGCCTGTGAAAACCGATAAATATCTTTAGTCTTGCCGCTAACATCGGTATGATCAGGCGAGTTTTGAATTCGCTTCGAGCCACAGTAGCTCGCTGATTTTTGTAGAGGTGTATCAATGCCGGACAAGGCGTTTAAGCAAAGTAATATCAGAAACTTTTCTATTATTGCGCATATTGACCATGGTAAGTCGACATTATCCGATCGACTCATACAACACTGTGGTGGTCTAACTGATCGCGAAATGGCGGAACAAGTACTTGACTCGATGGACTTGGAACGTGAGCGTGGTATTACGATTAAAGCGCAAAGTGTTACTTTGCATTACACGGCAAAAGATGGTGAGACCTATCAATTAAACTTCATTGATACGCCAGGGCACGTCGACTTTTCTTATGAAGTGTCACGTTCGTTGGCCGGGTGTGAGGGTGCGTTGTTGGTGGTTGACGCGGCGCAAGGTGTAGAGGCGCAAACATTGGCGAACTGCTATACCGCTATTGATATGGACCTCGAAGTGGTTCCTGTACTCAACAAAATCGACTTGCCACAGGCCGATGCAATGGGTGTAGCGCAAGAGATTGAGGATATCGTGGGCATCGAAGCCGTCGATGCGGTGCAATGTTCGGCCAAAACCGGTATTGGCATTGAAGAAGTGCTAGAGCGCATTGTTAAACAAATTCCTCCTCCCCAAGGCAATGAAGATGAAGCGCTACAGGCTCTGATTATCGACTCGTGGTTTGATAACTATCAAGGCGTTGTCTCATTGGTGCGTGTTAAAAACGGTACTCTGCGTGCTGGCGATAAGATGACCGTCATGTCGACGGGGCAGTCGCATCAGATTGATAAAGTTGGCTTTTTTAATCCTAAGCCGCACGAAACAGGAGTGCTTCATACCGGTGAGGTTGGATTCGTGATTGCGGGTATTAAAGATATTCTGGGCGCGCCTGTTGGAGATACCTTGACCACCACGCGTAACCCAGCTAAATCACCGGTTCCGGGCTTTAAAAAAGTGAAACCACAGGTTTATGCTGGAATGTTCCCAATCAGCTCCGATGATTATGAAGCCTTCCGCGATGCACTGGGTAAGTTATCGTTAAATGACGCGTCGTTATTCTACGAGCCAGAGAACTCCGCCGCGTTAGGATTTGGCTTTCGCTGTGGTTTCTTGGGTATGTTGCATATGGAAATTATCCAAGAACGACTCGAACGTGAATACGATATCGATTTGATTACGACCGCACCGACTGTTGTTTACGAAGTAGAAACCAAGTCGGGTGATATTGTAAAAGTCGACAACCCGGTCAACTTACCGCCCGTTAATGATATCGAGACGATTTTTGAGCCGATTGTCGAAGCCAATATTTTAGTGCCGCAGGAGTTTGTCGGTAACGTCATTACTTTATGCGTTGAAAAGCGTGGTTTGCAAACGGCGATGAATTATCATGGCAAGCAGGTCGCCGTGACCTACGAAATGCCGATGGCAGAAGTGGTGATGGACTTTTTCGATCGCCTCAAGTCGACCAGCCGTGGTTATGCGTCATTGGATTATCACTTCAAGAAGTTCCAAGCAGCGGATATGGTGCGTGTCGATATTCTGATTAACGGTGACCGTGTCGATGCGTTGGCGTTGATAGTACATCGTGATCATGCTGAATCACGGGGCCGTTTGCTAGTGGATAAAATGCGTGAATTGATTCCGCGTCAGCAGTTTGATATCGCCATCCAAGCTACGATCGGGACTCATGTTATTGCACGTTCGACGGTTAAACAGTTGCGTAAGAACGTAACTGCAAAATGCTATGGCGGTGATATTAGCCGTAAGAAAAAATTATTACAGAAACAAAAAGAAGGCAAAAAGCGCATGAAGAACCTCGGCAACGTAGAAGTGCCGCAGGAAGCGTTTTTAGCCGTTTTAAAAGTAGGCAAGTAGCGCTAAAGAGAAAACAAAAAGGGAAACAGGCTGATGGCCAACTATTTTTCGATTATCCTAACCGTGGTGACGTTAATTGCCGGTGCTTTGTGGTTATTTGATGCACTGGTGTTGAAGAAGAAGCGGGCGGCAGGGGAGCCGCAGAATTCGGTAACTGAGTTTGGCCAGTCGGTCTTTCCTATTCTCGCGATCATTTTAGTGGTGCGTACGTTTTTGTATGAACCATTCCAAATACCCTCCGGCTCGATGATGCCCACCTTGTTGAAAGGTGACTTCATTCTGGTAGAGAAATACGCCTATGGCTTGCATGACCCCTTATTTCAAAAGGAAATCGTCGAAACGGGTAAACCCGAACGCGGCGATATTGCGGTGTTCAAATATCCTCTTGAACCGAGTATTGATTATATAAAGCGTATTATTGGCCTGCCCGGCGATCGCATTATTTATCGTGATAAAAGCCTCTATATTGAGCCGAAGTGCAAAGGCGACGAAAACTGCAACGCCATTCGTGTAGAAAATGTTATGGTTGATGATGCGCCCGTGTATTATTCTGGAGGGAGCGCGTTAACAACGTATGAGGCACATATGGGATCGGTGACGCACCAGATCTTGTTGGATTCACGCGTGAGTCCGCGGGTGCCTTATTACTTTAAGCAAGCAGGTACACAGCCTACTGAGTTCGTGGTGCCAGAGGGGCATTACTTTGCTATGGGCGACAATCGAGATAACTCTGAGGACAGTCGCTATTGGGGCTTTGTGCCCGAAGAGAACTTAGTAGGTAAAGCGGTATTTATGTGGATGAGTTTTGAAATGGATCGCAGCAGCGAGAGTATTTTGCCGCAATGGGTGCCCACAGGAATAAGGTTTGAGCGTTTAGGGAGTATTGAGTGAGTTTACCAAAACCACCGTTAACTCAGTTAGAACAAATAATTGGCTACCGATTTGAGCGTCAAAGTCTATTAAAGCAGGCGCTAACACACCGTAGCGCCCATGCAAATCATAACGAGCGGCTTGAATTTTTAGGCGACTCGATCCTTGGCGTGGTTATCGCCGAGGCGTTATTTAGTCGGTTTCCGAAAGTCGCAGAAGGCGACTTGAGTCGTATGCGTGCCGCTATTGTTTGTGGGCGGTCGCTCGCGCGATTGGGTAAGAAAAAGGGCTTAGGCGACTATTTGTCGCTTGGTCAAGGCGAGTTAAAAAGTGGTGGCTATCGGCGTGAGTCGATTTTAGCTGATGCGATGGAAGCCATTATTGGCGCGATTTTTCTTGATAGCGATATGGATACGGTCAAGCAAGTGGTGTTGGGATGGTTTGAGGAACAATTAGAAACTATCAAGCCAGGTGCCAGCCAAAAAGATCCGAAAACGCGCTTACAGGAATGGTTGCAGGCACGTCAACGTCCTTTGCCTGAGTATGATGTGGTGGCAACGCAGGGTCAGGCGCATAATCAGCAGTTTACCGTGACCTGCACCATTGAAGGACTCCCAGAACCTCTGTTAGGCACGGGAACCAGCCGTAGAAAAGCTGAGCAAGCCGCGGCGACGTCCGCATTAGAACAGTTACAGGTATCTTGATGAATTTAGATGATATGCTCAACAATGCCTTAGGTGGCGCTGGGCAAATTGATGAAAATAAACAGTGCGGCTTTGTCGCCATTGTTGGTCGACCCAATGTCGGTAAATCGACCATGCTGAACCGTATACTGGGTCAAAAGGTCAGTATTACCTCGAACAAACCACAGACAACGCGTCACCGTATTTTAGGTGTTGATACCGAGGGTGATTATCAAACGGTTTATGTTGATACGCCAGGGATGCACCTCGAAGAACCTCGGGCGATTAACCGTGTAATGAATCAAACCGCATCATCGGCGCTCAAAGACGTCGACTTGATTTTGTTTGTCGTTGAGAACACGCGCTGGAATGACGATGATGTCATGGTTTTGGAAAAGCTGAAAAAGACTGAAACACCGATTGTACTGGTCGTTAATAAAGTCGATCAAATTAAAGACAAGAATAAGTTACTACCGCACCTACAATGGTTGAGCCAACAGCTCAGCGTAAAAGAGATTATTCCCGTCTCAGCAAAAACCGGCGATAACCTAGAACCCTTGCGCGATATCGTGAAAGGCTTTTTGCAAAGCGGCTACCATTTTTATCCAGAAGACTATGTGACAGACCGTTCTGTACGCTTTATGACCGCCGAGATTATTCGCGAAAAATTGATGCGGTTTACGGGTGAAGAGTTGCCTTACGAAACGACCGTTGAAATAGAACAGTTCGGGCAGTCGGAACGCGGCACACATCATATCCATGCCCTGATCTTGGTCGAACGCGAGGCGCAAAAGCGTATGGTCATCGGTGAGAAGGGCCAAAAGTTAAAAACAATTGGCACCGAGGCACGTAAAGATCTCGAACGTTTATTGAATAACAAAGTGTTATTGAAGCTCTGGGTGAAAGTGAAGTCAGGTTGGTCAGATGACGAGCGCGCGCTGAAGAGTTTAGGTTATCGAGAGGACTAGCGAACGATGCAACCAGCGTTTGTGTTACATCGCTGGGATTACCAAGAGACCAGCCTCCTTGTAGACTGCTTTAGTCTGGAGGATGGTCGTGTTCGCTTGTTGGCCAAAGGTGCTAAGCGTAAAACCTCAAGTTGGAAAGGTGTGTTACAACCTTTTATTCCCCTTAACGTGCAATGGGGTGGGCGCGGTGAGTTAAAAACGCTGACTCACGCTGAGGCGATGTCCCACAACTACGAACTCCGTAGTGACTTTCTCTATAGTGGTTTTTATATCAACGAACTATTACAGCGCGTGCTACCGCAGCACGTTGCGGTACCGAGTCTATTCGAATGCTACCCCCAACTATTACAGCGGCTCGCTGACAAACAACCTATCGAAACAACATTACGTTGGTTTGAATGGCAGCTGCTGGATGAACTTGGCAGTGTATTTGAGTGGCCGCAACTGGAGCAACGTAATGAACTCCCCGAAACACTCTATTTTCGTAGTTACAGCGGATTTAGCGTGGATTATCACCATAGCGATTGTGTCACTATCAGCCGCGATGAAGCCATTGCATTGGGGCAAAGCGATTGGCTCAATGATCCACTCACCGAGTCGCAACGATACAATTTAAAACGTATTATGCGACATGCGTTAGCGCCATTTATCGGCGATAAACCGTTACGTGCGCGCGCCTTATTCAAACGTTAGGAGAAACGATGAAAAATATCCGTTTAGGTGTCAATATTGATCACGTCGCCACCGTACGTAACGCGCGTGGTGTTAGTTACCCCGATCCGGTGACTGCGGCAGCCATTGCCGAGCAAGCGGGGGCTGACGGAATTACCATACACCTGCGCGAAGATCGTCGTCACATCACCGATCGCGATGTAGCCATGTTACGGCAGACGCTTAATGTTCCTATGAACTTAGAGATGGCGTGCACCGACGAAATGATCGGTATCGCGATTGATACACAGCCGACTTACAGTTGTTTAGTTCCAGAGAAACGCGAAGAGCTCACAACCGAGGGCGGGTTGGATGTCGTGGGCCAACAACAACGTATAGCCGCAGCTGTTAAGCAGCTTGCCGATGCCGGCATTTTAGTCTCGTTATTTATCGACCCTAACCATGCGCAAATTGATGCAGCAAAAGCGTGTGGTGCGCCTATTATTGAACTACATACAGGTGCATACGCGGAGGCGGAAACGCATGCGCAACGTGAACACGAGTTTCAGTTATTAAAAGAAGCCGCAACTTATGCAGATAAACAGGGCTTGCAGGTCAATGTGGGTCATGGACTGCACTATCACAATACACTTGAAATCGCGCAAATTCCGCAGGTAGTTGAGTTAAACATTGGCCACTCAATTATTGCGCGCGCTGTATTGGTGGGTCTAGATCGCGCTGTACGCGACATGAAAGCAATTCTTGAGCGAGCTCGCTAATGGCGATATTTGGCATGGGCACTGATATGATTGCTGTTGCGCGAGTGGAGACATCGCTGGCGCGCGGCAATGGCCTGGTAAAACGCGTATTAACCGAATATGAACAAGATATTTGGTCGCAACACCGTGCCCCAGCAGATTACTTAGCCAAACGATTTGCAGCAAAGGAGGCGTGTGCCAAAGCATTTGGTACGGGCATTGCGCAAGGGCTTTCATTTCAACATATGGAAGTCCGCAATGATGCGCTAGGGCGACCCGAGTGGGTGTTTTATCAGCGAGCTCTGCAATGGTGCGAGCAATACGGCATCGCCCATGCACACTTGAGCATTAGTGATGATAGTGGGTTTGCTATCGCGACAGTGATTTTAGAAACGAGTAGTTAAACAATGGCGCAGTTTTTTAAGCCCAAAGGCCGCAAAAAATCCACATCGAATTATGTATTAACAGGTACTGCAGATGCGCTCGACCATCAGGGACGCGGTGTGGTTAGGCTATCAAAGCAGGGCAAAAATCGGGTTTATTTTGTTCCACAAGTGCTACCGGGCGAGACGGCTCAATTTAAGGTGACCGGACAACAAAATACCGAATTGCTTGCACGCCAAAACGCTTCCGAGGAGAGGCGTCAGGCGCCATGTCCCTACTATGAAGACTGTGGTGGATGCGATTTACAGCATATTAATGAGACACACCAGCGGCGTCATAAACAGCAGGTAGTCACTGAATTGTTCGCTAAAATGGCAGGTGTGCGAGACGAGTTACCTTGGCATGAGACGTTAATCGCCGATGATTGGCAATATCGTCGAAAGGCACGCTTGGCGATTTATCAACGCAACACAGCAGAGCCGATGCGGTTAGGTTTTCGGGCGCGCTCAAGCAAACATATTGTTGATATTCCGCAGTGCGCGGTTTTAGATAGCGCTCTTAATCGTGTGCTTGATGATCTTCGGTCAGTACTTTACGAAGCTCAAATAGGCCCTAAGTTGGGTCATATCGAGTTGATCAAAGCGCGCGATGTACACCTGTGTCTGCGTATCACTCAGTCTTTAAGTTCGGAGCAAGAAAAGTGCCTCCGAGCCTTTTCGAGTCACAGTCAGTGTACGCTTTGGCTCGATGATGGTCAGCAAATTACTTCATTGGCGGAGGACGTAGTCTGCTTCGATGAGACCATTGATGGCGATCGACTGGTATTCATGCCTGGGAACTTTATACAGGTGAACGCGAAAGTTAATCAGCAAATGGTCAAGCAGGCACTGAATTGGTTGGCACCACAAGCCGAGGATGAAATCCTCGATCTGTTCGCGGGCATTGGTAATTTTACTTTGCCGCTCGCACGGCGTGTAAAATCGGTGACCGCAGTCGAAGGTGTATCAGCAATGACCACGCAATTGGCTGCTAACGCGGCGGCTGCAGATCTCAGTAATGTTCACGCACAGACTTTTGACCTCAGTACTGATCAAGTGAGTCGTTTACTCAAAAAGGGCTTTCAACGTGTTCTTCTTGATCCGGCACGGGCCGGTGCCGAAAAGGTCTGTCAGAGCATCGCACAACTCGAAGCAGATAAACAACCTGTGCAAATTGTGTACGTTTCTTGCTCGCCGGATACACTGGCTCGCGATAGTCGTTGGTTATTGGATAACGGCTATGAGATTACGCATATCAGTTTAGTTGACATGTTTGTACAAACGCATCACATTGAAACAATGGTGAGCTTCAAAAAGGTAGTATAAAGTCATGGTCCATGTTCGCAGTACACATGTTGATGATCCGCAGTATCAGGATGCGGCACAACACTGGTTAGTCAGTGTCAAAGATGTCAGCACACTGGAAGAAACCGCGAACATGCTCGCCAAGCGCTATTCGGACCACGCTGATGCCTTACTCAAAGGCAAAGAGATGGTGGAGATTTTGGCTCCACTCAATCTTGATACTGAGTCGTTGCTTGCAGCATTGTACGCTCCCCTGGTCGATAAGGTGATGCTTGATATTGACGACTTGCCGATCGAACGTTCATTGCAAGTGTTACTGCGCAACGTCCAGCAAATGCAGAATATTTCTGAGTTACAGTCCTTTCAACATGGCCAACCTGATGGCGCGCAAATCGATAACGTGCGGCGCATGCTGTTGTCTATGGTTGAAGATGTTCGCGCGGTGCTTATTAAGCTCGCCGAGCGTATCTGCTTTCTGCGCGAGGTGAAAAATGCGGATGAGGAGACACGCGTATTAGCGGCTAAGGAGTGCGCAGAAATATACGCGCCATTAGCCAATCGTTTGGGTATTGGACAGCTCAAATGGGAATTGGAAGATATCGCCTTTCGCTACCTGCATCCCAAAACCTACAAAAGCATCGCACAGCAGCTCGATGAGCGGCGTTTAGATCGAGAAAGTTATATCCATGACTTTGTCGAGGACTTGCAACATTCCTTGCAGGAGCAGGGCATCATCGCTGACGTTTACGGTCGTCCCAAACACATTTTTTCGATTTGGCGCAAAATGCAGAAAAAGCATCTTAGCTTTGAGCAGTTATTTGATATTCGCGCTGTACGAATTTTGACGCATTCTTTGAAAGACTGTTACGCCGCTTTAGGTGTTGTGCACTCACGTTGGCGCCATTTATCCTCAGAGTTTGATGATTATGTGGCAACGCCAAAACCGAATGGCTACCAATCGATCCATACGGTGGTGGTCGGTCCCGACAACAAAAATGTCGAAATTCAAATTCGTAGCCATGAAATGCACGATGATGCAGAACTCGGGGTTGCCGCGCACTGGATGTATAAGGAAGGCGCGCAAGCCGGTAAACGGCATGGTTTCGAAGAAAAGATCGCATGGCTGCGTAAGCTACTGGCTTGGCATGAAGATATGGCTGGGAGCGATTCGTTAGTCGAAGAGATACGTTCCCAGGTATTTGAAGATCGGGTCTATGTGTTCACGCCGAAAGGTGAGGTCATTGATCTTCCCGCGGGCTCTACACCCTTGGATTTTGCCTATTATATCCATAGTCAGGTCGGTCATCGCTGTGTCGGCGCGAAAATTGATGGTCGCATCGTACCGTTCACGTACCAACTGCAAAACGGTGACAAAGTTGAAATACTAACTCAGAAAAGTGCGCAACCACGTCGTGATTGGTTAAATCCGCAAATGGGCTATCTGCATTCTTCACGCGCGCGCAGTAAAGTACATACTTACTTTAAAAAGCAGGATCGCGATAAGAATTTACAAGCCGGTAAAGAACTGCTCGAGCAAGAGCTAAGCAAGCACGGTTTGAGTTTAAATGCTGCCACTAAAGCGCTTGAACGCTTTAATGTGAGCCAGTTAGATGATCTGCTAGCCGCTATTGGCGCAGGCGATATTAGACTTCATCAAGTGGTCAACTTTATTAAGCCGGCACCGACGGAAGAGCAGCAGCTCGCACGGATTAAAAAGCGCACCGCACAGTCAAGTAAGCCCGTCGGTGGTACCTCCGAAGTGACTATTGAAGGGATTGGTAACTTAATGATGCAGTTTGCACGCTGTTGCCAACCGATCCCCGGCGAACCGATTCGTGGATTTATAACCCAAGGGCGTGGCGTTTCGGTTCATCGGCAAGACTGCGATCAATTACAGCATCTGCTCTCGCAACATCCTGAACGGGGCATTGAAGTGTCTTGGTCTGCTCGCACGCAGAAAGAGTATCGCGCGTCGGTTCGTATTTCAGCGTTGGATAGAAATGGCTTGTTGCACGATATCACCAGTGTTCTGGCCAACGAAAAAGCAGCGGTATTACAAATGGATAGTGAGTCAGATGCGCAGTCGCAGTCGGCGACCATTTGGCTGAAGTTAGCGGTTAAAAATAACCAGGCGTTGCAAAAGATCATTCAGCATTTACGCCAATTACCCGGCATTGAACAAGTTCAAAGGAGTTAACAATCATGCAAGCAGTGGGTATCGAGGCGCTCAAACAGGTTATGCAGCAGCTACGCGACAAACAACACGGCTGTCCGTGGGACCTCAAACAGACTTTTGAGTCGTTGCTACCCTATACCATCGAAGAAACCTATGAGGTGGTCGACGCGATCAATGGGGGCGATCGCGCAGCGATGAAAGATGAACTCGGTGACTTACTGTTTCAAGTCGTATTTTATGCTCAACTTGGTGAGGAAGAGGGAAGCTTTGATTTTGAGGCTATTGCTCAGCATACCGCCGATAAACTGATACGCCGTCATCCCCATGTGTTCGAGCAAACCGACGGTGCTTTATCCGATGCCGAGATAAAGCAGCAGTGGGAAGCGATAAAGCAACAAGAGCGTAAAAGCCAGCAAGCAGAAACTGTTTTTAAAGATATTCCAAGTCAGTTACCGAGTGTGCTAAAAGCCGCTAAGCTTCAAAAGCGAGCGGCTTCTGTCGGCTTCGACTGGACGGAAGAAGAACCCATTTATGCAAAGGTTTATGAAGAGATCGATGAGGTTCGCACTGCCGAAAACGATGACCACTTGGAAGAAGAAATCGGTGATTTATTATTTGCGGTGATTAACCTTGCTCGCCATAAGCAGGTGAACCCAGAACGTGCGCTTCAGAGAGCGAACAATAAATTTGTGCAGCGTTTTCAAGCGATTGAAGCGATGCTAAGCGCCCGTGAACAAGCGGCGGACGAACTGAGTTTGGACCAACTTGAAGCACTTTGGCAAGAGGTAAAATCGGCGCAAAAGTGATGCTTTTGTTTGTAGAAATGGGCGCGCTTAGGTATACTATTTTCCCGTCTTAAGAAATCCCTACATTGACCTGACCAACTGGGTAACACATGGCGACAAATTATATTTTCGTAACCGGCGGCGTTGTATCCTCGCTGGGGAAAGGTATTGCTGCAGCTTCACTGGCTGCGATTCTTGAAGCACGGGGCCTGAATGTCACCATTCTAAAGCTCGACCCTTATATTAACGTCGATCCAGGCACTATGAGTCCGATCCAACACGGTGAGGTTTTCGTCACCGTTGATGGCGCAGAAACAGACCTCGATTTAGGTCATTATGAGCGCTTTATCCGCACACGTATGACCAGTCATAATAACTTTACTGCCGGGCGCGTGTACGAAGACATTATCCGTCGTGAGCGTAAAGGTGAATTCCTCGGTGCGACCATTCAGGTCATTCCGCATATCACCAATGAAATTAAACGTCGCATTATTGAAGGCGGCAAAGGCTCGGATATCGCGATTATCGAAATCGGTGGTACCGTGGGTGATATCGAATCACAACCTTTCTTAGAAGCGATTCGCCAACTTGGCACTGAAGTCGGCCGTGATCACACCTTGTTTATGCATTTGACGTTAGTGCCTTTCTTGGGTGCTGCGGGCGAGGTAAAAACCAAGCCCACGCAACACTCCGTGAAAGAGCTGCGCTCGATTGGTATTCAGCCGGATGTTTTAGTCTGTCGTTCGGATCGTTCGCTGCCACCTTCAGAGCGTTCAAAAATCGCGCTTTTCACCAATGTTGAGGAGAAAGCGGTCATTGGTCTGCGTGATGTCGACAGTATCTATAAGATCCCATCGATGCTGAAGTCGCAAGGACTCGATGAGATCGTGACACATCGCTTCCGTCTTGATTGCCCAGAGGCTGATTTGAGCGAATGGGAGCAAGTACTGTATCAAGAATCGAATCCTAACGGCGAAGTGACCGTCGGTTTTGTTGGTAAGTATGTTGAGTTACCGGATGCGTATAAATCGGTTAATGAAGCCCTTGCGCATGCAGGTTTAAAAAACCGTCTTACGGTTAATATTCGCTATATTGATGCACAAGACATCGAAACCAAAGGCACCAGTAAGTTAGCTGATGTCGACGCTATTTTAGTGCCGGGTGGTTTTGGTGATCGGGGTATCGATGGCAAGCTAAAAGCCGCGCAGTATGCGCGTGAAAATAATATTCCGTATTTAGGTATTTGCTTAGGTATGCAAGTCGCGCTTATCGAGTACGCACGCAATGTGGCCGGGATGAAGGATGCGAACAGCACTGAGTTTCAGCCCGATTGCAAACAACCGGTGGTGGGTTTGATTACCGAGTGGATGGATGCTAACGGTCAAAAAGAGTTGCGCGACGAAAGCTCCGATTTAGGTGGCACGATGCGTTTAGGTGCACAGGAATGTCATTTAGAGAAAGGCTCGAAAGCAAGCAAGATGTACGGTGCTGAAGTGATCGAAGAACGTCACCGCCATCGCTACGAAGTCAACAATAACTACATCGAAGCGTTAGAGAAAGCAGGATTGAAATTTTCAGGCTTCTCGCATGATAAACGTCTTGTTGAAGTGGTTGAAATTCCTGAACACCGCTGGTTTATTGCGGTTCAATTTCACCCTGAATTTACTTCGACACCGCGCGACGGTCATGGCTTATTTAAAGGCTTTATCGAGGCCGCTGGTCAGTTTAATAAAGAGCGTTTAGGTTAATTAATAAGGATTTTATAATGAGCACAATTACCCGTATTGTTGCGCGTGAGATTATGGATTCGCGTGGTAACCCGACGGTAGAAGCAGACGTTTATTTAGAGTCAGGCCACATGGGTCGCGCTGCCGCACCCAGCGGTGCTTCAACAGGTTCACGAGAGGCGCTTGAGTTACGCGACGGTGATAAAAACCGTTACTTAGGTAAGGGTGTTGAGCAAGCGGTTGCCAATATTAATGGCGCGATTGCCGAAGCCTTGCGTGGCGCTGAAGCGGTTAACCAAAACGCGATTGATGAAATTATGTTGCGTTTAGACGGCACCGATAACAAAGAAAAACTGGGCGCCAACGCTATCTTGGCCGTTTCTTTGGCCGTCGCTAAAGCAGCTGCAGCCTATAAAAACATGCCGTTGTACCAGCATATTGCTGAACTCAATAATACGCCTGAGACCTACAGCATGCCACTACCGATGATGAACATCCTTAACGGTGGTGAACACGCGGACAATAACGTCGATATTCAAGAGTTCATGATTCAGCCGGTTGGCGCGTCAAGCTTTAAAGAAGGCTTGCGTATGGGCGCTGAAATCTTCCATGCGCTGAAAAAAGTGCTCCAGCAGCGCGGTTTGAGCACTGCAGTGGGCGACGAAGGTGGTTTCGCGCCGAACTTAGGCTCTAACGAAGAAGCGCTACAAGTCATCGTCGAAGCGGTTGAAAAAGCAGGTTATCGCATGGGTGACGATGTAACGCTTGCGTTAGACTGTGCTGCATCTGAATTTTACAAAGACGGTCAGTACAACCTGAGCGGCGAAGGCAAGTCCTTTGATGCAGAGGGATTCGCCAGCTATCTTGCTGAGTTATGTGATCGTTATCCGATTATTTCCATTGAAGACGGTTTAGACGAGTCCGACTGGGATGGTTGGAAAGTGTTGACTGAAAAGCTAGGTGACCGTGTACAGTTGGTGGGTGATGACCTGTTCGTGACTAACACGCGTATCTTGCAAGAAGGTATCGACAAGGGTATCGCAAATTCAATTTTGATTAAATTTAATCAGATTGGTAGTCTGACAGAAACCTTGGCAGCGATCGAGATGGCGCGTAAAGCAGGTTACACTGCGGTTATCAGTCACCGTTCGGGTGAGACTGAAGACGCAACCATTGCAGATTTAGCAGTTGGCACAGCCGCCGGTCAAATTAAAACCGGCTCGCTTTGCCGTTCGGATCGTGTAGCCAAATACAATCAATTGCTACGCATTGAAGGTGAGTTGGATGGCAAAGCGCCATACCGCGGTCGACAAGAAGTCAAAGCTGGATAATTCGCAGGCCGACATTTTTCAGCCGATAGCAGAGCACAGCGATATCGCTGAGCTCTGCTCAGCTTTGTATGAAAGAACATTAATACAACTCTCACAAGAAGAGCTAGATGCCGGCTTATTGCGCCGACGTTTAGCGAGCCTTCCATTTTACGTGCGCCATGCCGCACACGGTTCATTGCAAGCGGCACAGCACAGTCCGTTACAACTCGATGCACAGAACGCCAGTTGGCAAGCGCCTCAGGCAACAACCTGCCCAGCAGGAACAGGCACAGCGCAAAAGCAACACGCGTGGTTTAAACAGCATGCGGCACTCGGGCTCGTGGTTCCCGTGCGTTACGAAACGAGTGAGTTTAAGACGATTGTGCTTGATAGTATTGACCGCGTCGATAGTAAGCACCATCGTGTGCATTTAAACTATCAGGGGTGGTTTAGCTTTAGCGGTGAGGGTGAGTCATCTGATTTAACCTTGCTGAAGCCGACCAAACGTATTATGACCGCAGCCTGTTGCGGTCATCAATGGAATCATCGGGGGCGCGTTAACCCCCGAACGCTCACCTTACGCGAACTATTGCTGGTAGCCACTCTAGACTGGCGTCAGTTTAAAGTGGCACTCAAAATCGCGCGTTAAATGCCATTAGCTTCCATTTCGATGCGTGATGCCGCACCGTAAATCAGGCTTGCATCACCTTCGAGCTCACCCTCAGGTGTGGTGGTTGGCCAAAGCTCGTCAAGTCCGTGAATAACCTTACGCGTTTCTGAGATAGCCTCTTCGGCACCTGCTCGTTGTGCTTCAGACAACGCATCGAGACGGCTCAACGCGATTTGCTGAAATCCATACGCGTCTTGAAACTCATGCACATTAACCACTTGGTTTTGTTTGATACCAATGGCGTACTCATCGGCTGAGGTGAGTAACATGCTGGCGATACTTTTTAGGACTTCAGCTGCGGTCATTGATGCCAAAGGTTCATTAGCCGCAATAGCGTCTTTCAATGCGGCGTAGTTTTCCATTACGACGGCCTTATCGGCATCATTATTGACGCTATCGGCTAAATCGCTCAATGGTTTTGCGAAGCCCGGTAGGTCGCGCGCTTCGAAGGCACTCACTAAGCCCGCGTAGAGCTCATCACCGGGGTGTTTCATATGGGTCTTCGCCATTTCTAGATGACCTTGCTCATAAAGCTTCATGCCGACCCATAAATGACCACGTATTAAACCAAGTTGCGCTAAAAACGCTGAATCATTGGTGGTTAAATCCACGCTTACAGCGCCTTCACCTTCGCCTTCCATCATTGGACCCGGCGCAGTGAGTAATGTAGCGGGGGCTAGGCTGGTATGAGGGCTGGTTGTCGCAACGGCACCTTGACTGATGACCACCGAGGCACCAATCGCCGAACTGACCGCAATCCAACTCTTGCGTTTTTCTCTCATCATGGAATCCTTGTTTTTGCTCAATGTTATTTCAGTTATAATCTCAAAAATGATAACTATTCGCAAATAAAAGGTATGTTCTCAATATGATTATCCACTTACAGCAAGTCATCGATAAACCCACCATTGATGTAATTAACGAGAAACTTGCTCAGCATACCTTCACTGATGGCAAATTATCCGCGGGGGCAGGGGCTAAATCTGTTAAAAACAATCAGCAATTGAGTGTTGACCAAAAAGCGCAAGGACTGGTTGATTTTACGCTTCAGCGCATGCTGAGAAACCCCTGGGTGGAGGCTGCTTTACGTCCGAAAACAATTGCACGAAGCATGATCAATCGCTATCAAAATGAGCAAAGTTACGGTGTTCATGTGGATGACGCACTCATGAATCAAGCGCGCACCGATATCTCTTTTACACTCTCGTTATCTGCGCTTGACGAGTATCAAGGTGGTGCATTAACGATAGACGAACATAGTGGCGAGCGAAGCTGGCGCTTAGATGCGGGGGATGTGCTGATCTATCCAAGTCACTTTTTGCATCAGGTAGAGCCTGTGACAGCAGGTCAACGCACTGCGTTAGTTGGTTGGTGTCAGAGTTGGGTGAGGGATGCTCAGCAACGCGCTTTACTGTTTGATATGCAGCAAGCCGTCATGCAGGAGTTTGAGGCGAAGGGACGCAGTGAACAATACCTTCTGCTCTCTAAAAGCTATCAAAACCTGTTGCGAATGTGGATGGATTAATTATGAATTCACGATACAATGCACTTCATTAGGTAGCCTAACTGATTGTGATTAAGGATATTTGCTGTTGCTAGATAGGTTTAAAGGATTACAACTTAATTTTCTTCATGGTTTGTTAGTCGTTGTATTTTTGGTCGGCATCGCCTGTGTTGAGTGGGTTATTAATTTAACCTCATCGCAGTATCAGCAGCTTAAAAGTAACCGAGCAACGACTGAATTAGTCGGTATTCGCTCTCAAATGGAGCAATTGTTTGGTGAAGCGTCTCGTGCAGCCTTTGCATTTTCTTCCTATTTCTCTGTGCAGCCTGTCACTGAACCGGTTAACACGCGCTTACTCGCGGTGTCTATTCTTAAAGAGAGTCCTGTGGTCAAACGAGTATCGGTTTGGCGTAACCAAGACTTATTGTTTGCCTATCCAATAACGCCGGCTATGACGTTATGGACAAGCCAAGCACCCAAGCAATACGACCTCACATCGCCAGTTGCACAGTTATTTGAAAACTATCAAGTTTCCTCCCCACGTTTATTAGAAAATGGTGCACTGGCGTTAGATGTGACATTACCAATCTATACTCGACACTTCACTTTCTCAGGATTTTACTGGGGTTCGGTACGGTTATTGGTGGATATATCAGAAATCATGCGACGCGTTCGTGAAGGGAGCGCTGCGGACTACGAGCTTGCGTTAAGTCGCGCTTCGGTCGAAAAGCTGGGTGAGGAGGTTTTTCTCGGCAATCCTGATATTTTAAACACGGCGGATGCGACGACTGAACTTGATGTGTTTAATGAAACTTGGCAGATCCATGCGCGCGCAAAACACTCGAATACAAAAGTCAGTGGCATGGGTTGGCTGCGCTTCTTCGGTTACGCCGGGGTCATTGTACTTGCCGCCGTCATCGCGCTACTGAGCCGCAGTTATCGTGCGTTGCATCAACAAGCACAAACGGATGTTTTGACAGGATTACTCAATCGAAGAGCACTAACGCAACGTTTTAAGTCGTTAGCATCGCGCAATGATAAGCCATTAGAAGTCATTTATATTGATTTGAATAAGTTTAAACCTATTAATGACCAGTACGGGCATGCGGTCGGCGATCGGTTTCTCATGCATGTTGCGTCAATATTGAACACCTACGTGAATGCCAAGGAAGCCGGGCGCATCGGTGGTGATGAGTTTGTCGTGTTACGTCCTCTCAAAACGAGTGAGCTTGGTAACAGCGATAGTGTTAAAGACATCGTTGAACACTTGCGCGAGCACCCTTTTGTGTTTGAGAAGGGCGAGTTAACCATTCACGCCAGTGTTGGCCGTGCGGAGTTCCCGGCTGAGGGACGCTCGCTTGAAGAACTCCTGCACGTAGCTGATGAACGCATGTATGAAGATAAAAATAAAAACACTTAGTCTTCGTTATCACCCGAGTGTAGTCGTCGGTATATAACGAACGAGTAAACTGTGGGCACAAGTGCAAGCACAACAATGAGCGCGATGAGCATAGTCGGTGGCATAGGCCACCAGGCTTTCGACACGAGTATCGCGCCAATAATGACAAAACAGTAACTTCCCAAACGGTGTGTTTTATACCAGACTTCATCGCTGGCTAAGGTCCAAGGCGTGCGAATACCAATAAAGAAGTTCTTCCGCAGCTTACCTAAGTAATTACCCAAACAGATAAATAAGACGCCGACACCGACAACGATGATTGTTGGTAACTCAAGTTCAGCTCCGAGCGCAACACTCAGTTGGACTACTTGAATCAGCAAAATAAAGCCTAGCATCAAGTTGGTAATTAAGCCGACAGTCGTGCGGAAACTATTTATTTTGTAGCCTTTAGGAGAGAGCACATGCAGGCATTCCATGAACGCCCAAAGTCCAACCATAATCAGTGTCATCAGCCAGGCGCCAAGAGGTTTTGACTGATAGGCATCGATTTCACCTTCAAAGTTCCAGTGACTAGGGATTTCTTGCGGTAGCTGGTTGTAGAGCGCGCCCACAAAAACGGCACTTAATACAATCAGTAACCAGCTAATCCAACGATGCTTCCAAGGGAGCGTAAAGGTCATGAGTCCTCCTTGTGAGAAAATAGACCAAATAAGATCGCCATGACCTCTTCGGCGACTGAACTATTAAGCGAATATATGAGCTGCTGCCCGCGGCGCTCGCGGCGCACTAACTCGGCACTCAGCAATAACGCTAGATGATGTGAGAGAGAAGCTTTAGTAATTGAAAACTCCTCACTTAGCTCACCCGCACTTTTAGAGCCAGAGCGCAATACACGAAGAATATCTCTGCGAGTGCCGTCGGCAAGCGCTTTGAATACCAGTTGTTGTTTCATTATGAAGATATTACCATTAGTTAGATATTTAGATAATAGTCTAAATATCTAAAGTTGCAAGTTTGAGTTATGCTAATAGCCCATGATTAAGGACGTGCTATGAAACTGATTTCGACTTGGCAAACAGAAAGGCTCGTGATTAGACCGCTTAAAGGGACGGATGCGGAGTTTATATTAACATTACTCAATGAGCCTGAATTCATTAAACAAATCGCTGATAAGCAGGTCAGAACCATTGATAACGCTATCAACTATATCGAGACAGGGCCGCAAATGCAGTACCGGCACTATGACTTAGGCCTGATGTTGATGGTGCGTAAGCAGGATGGTAAACCGATAGGATTAATGGGGCTGTTAAAGCGTGACTTTCTCGATCACCCAGATATCGGATATGCGTTATCAAACGTGTATACAGGACAGGGCTACGCCATTGAAGCAGCACGCTCGCTGATGGAGCGCGTAGCTCAGAGTACACGCCTCACGCGTCTGAGTGCCATTTGCAACCCGAGCAACGCCGCTTCGCTAACATTGTTAGATAAACTCGGCTTTATTGAACAGGGCATCATTGAGTTGCCCGACGATGGGCAACCCGTGGTGCTCTTGGAAACCTTTGTTGTGCGCGATGGACGAGGTTAAACGGTAGTTAACCAGCCAAATGAATCTGCTCGTTCACCCCATTGAATCTCATTTAACGCGCGACGCAATAATTGCGTTTTGGGGCCTTCTTCGCCGCTGCCGATGGTGATAGTTTGCTCATTGTGAATCAGCGAACCAACGGGGGTCAGCACTGCCGCTGTGCCAGACAACGCCGCTTCGGTAGCCGGCTTTTGTGCACGGTCGAGGAGTTCATCAACTGACAAGGCACGCTCACTCACCTTCATGCCCATGTCTTTAGCGAGTGTCAGAATTGAGTCACGGGTAATACCGTGTAAGAAACTGCTATCCAAATCTTTGGTAATAACCTCATCACCGTCGATGAGTAAGAAGTTGGCAGCGCCTGTTTCCTGCACATCCCCATTTGGGCAAAACAGTACTTGGTCAGCATCGTATTGGGCGCGTGCTTGCATAATTGGACTTAATGCACTGGCGTAGTTACCACCACTTTTAATCATACCCATATGTGGTGCACAACGCATGCCGTCAGTTTCAATCAACAGTTTTAACGGACGCGTGCCGCCAGCAAAATAGTCGCCCACCGGCGATAACAACACATACAGCAACGACTGAGTTGCTGGGCTGGCTGCTTTACCAATCGCGGGCTCGGTGCCGATATGCGTTGGACGTATATACATGGAGCCTGGCGGGTTAGGCACTTCGTTTTTAAAATGCTTTACGATATCAACGATCATATCCTCAAGGAGCGTCGTATCGATCTCGGGTAAAGCCAGCAATTTACTGCTCTGACGCATGCGTTTGATATTTTGATCAAGCCTGAAAATATGAACCGAACCATCAGCATGCTTGAACGCTTTTAATCCTTCAAAGCAGGTACTAGCGTAATGCAAAGCATGTGCACCAGGATGCAAAGACAAGCTATTCGCGGTACTTATTTGAGGGGAATGCCACTGCCCATCCTGGTATTCTGCAATACTCATTTCAGGCATGAAAACGGTGCCAAAAGCGGCCATATGAGACTCCTTTACATTAAAATCGCGGCTAGTTTAACACGAAAGCTACGTAATTTAGCTAAGAAGGGTTTCTTTTCAAGTACCAAATGGCGATGGGAATTTCCATCAGTGCGTAAGTAATCAGGGTATACCAAAACCAATTTAATGAGCCTCCAAATAATAAAAATGGATAGCCCAATCCCATGTATTTCCAGCCTACAATTACAAGCGCGAAGGCAATAGCACTGGCGCTTGCGAGTGCCAACTTGCCCAGCGAATTGCCTGCAACCCGCGGAAATACGTGTAGATAACACACCAAAAGGATCGCAAGATTGAGTAATAAAACTACTAGTTCAGCGGGTAACATCTCGACTCAATTACTCCATATCGCCTGAAATAAAACAGATACGCCGGATAATAACATTAATCCTAGCGTCAGTCGTTTAAACTGCTGTTCAACGACAAACTGTTGTAGGTAATGGCCAAACATCGCGCCGAGCACTGCGCAAGGTACCATCGCCGATAGTAGTTTGAGGTGATGGGCTTGATATACAGCTTGCGTGCTAAAGGTAAGTACGTTGGCAACGGCAATGACCAAAAAGAACAGCGCTAAGGTGGCACGAAAGGTTGTTTTGTCAACTCGGGCATTGGCAAGAAAGAGAATGATAGGGGGACCACCTAAGGTCATGAGCCCGTTAAGTACCCCCGAGGCAGCCCCGACACAGGCATGACCGGGGCGATGATTAAAAGTCGGTAAATTGCGGCCACTTACCAACACAGCTACGACTGTTAAGATGAGCAACCCTAACAGCCATTGGATTGCTCGTTCGTTGACCTCGACCAAGAGCAAGCTGCCAACAATGGAAAACGCGAATCCCGCCCCGAGTAACCAAAGCCACTGACGGGGATGCGCGGCGTCTCGGTTCTTGTAATAGATAATTGCGCTTAAAAATACGTTCACGATCGACAACGTGGGTGTAATGGTCGTCATGGGTAAAAACAGCACTAACAAAGGCACACTCACAAGGCCAGAGCCAAAGCCGCTGATCCCCTGTAAGGTGGTGGCAAAGAAAATAATCACTGCAGCATAGATATATTCCAAAAAAACACCTCAATGGCTTTGCATACTCAGTTTTAGACTTCATAATGGCACTAATACATGTTTCCCCAGAGCACTTTATGCGAATTGTCATTATTTTGCTGGTTGGCGTATTAGCAGCGCTACAATACCGTCTTTGGTTTGGTAAGAACAGCTTGCCAGACTATTGGCGCTTGCAACAAGAAGTGCAACATCAACGCAAAGCGAATGACAACTTGGCGCGGCGTAACGAAGTGCTTTACGCGGATATTAAAGACTTACGTGAGGGCGAAGACGCGCTGGAAGAGCGCGCGCGCAACGAACTCGGTATGATAAAAAAAGAAGAAGTGTTTTTCCGTCTTGTGCACCCGAGGAGGCTTGAGCAGTAATATGTCATCTTCGTCGGGGATTAAGCTCGCGGCCGTCGTTCCCGCAGCAGGTACCGGGAGCCGGATGCAAAGCGAGCAACCTAAGCAATTTATTGAGATCCAATCTCAACCAATACTCTCTCACACGCTCGCTGCGATTCAGCGTGCCCCTCAAGTGCAACGCGTTTTCGTTGCTGTTAACCCAACGGCTATCAACCTATATCCGCGCTGGCCTGAGGCGGTTGAAACGGTTTCCGGCGGCGAGTCGCGCGCTGAATCTGTGCTGATGGGTCTAAAAGAGGCAGCACGACAAGGTTTTAGTCATGCGTTAGTACATGATGCAGCACGACCTTGTTTGCCATTAAGCGTCTTACTGGACGTAATTGAACAAGGCACATTACAAGATCAAGGCGCTATCGTGGCGTTGCCGGTACGCGATACCTTAAAGCGAGCGCAAGCCGATAGTTTGACGATAAGCAGCACGGTTTCCCGTGAGCGATTGTGGCAAGCGCAAACGCCTCAGGTGTTTGCGATTAAGCCTTTGATAGCGGCTATTAACAAGATGGGCGTCGCTCATCCAGGCCTAACCGATGAAGCGTCAGCTATGGAGTTCGCTGGCTATCAACCGCGATTGGTCATGGGCTCATATAAAAATATCAAAGTGACCTTCCCGGAAGATATCGAGTTGGTCAGTTACTATTTAAACGAAGAGATTAATCACTCATGATGAATATTCGTGTTGGTCATGGCTATGACGTGCACCGCTGGGGCGCAGAGAATAAGCCCTTAATGCTAGGTGGTGTTGAAGTGCCGCACGCTGATGGTCTTTTGGCGCACTCAGACGGTGATGTTGTGCTTCACGCAATTAGTGACGCAGTGTTAGGTGCATTGGGTTTAGGTGATATTGGACGTCACTTCCCTGATACCGATGCCCAATTTGCGGGCGCAGACAGTGGTGGGCTACTGACTCATATTATGCAGTTGGCTGCCTCACGTAAATTTGGTGTAGGAAATATCGACGTAACTATCGTGGCACAGCAGCCTAAAATGGCACCTCACATCGACGCGATGAGACAACGTATTGCGAATCTACTGGATGTAGCGAGTGATGCGGTGAATGTGAAAGCGACAACGACGGAAAAGCTAGGTTTTGTGGGTCGGAATGAAGGTATAGCGTGCCATGCAGTGGTATTAATGGCGGGTCAGTCATGAGTCAGTTAGATGCGGCAATTAACCCAGTTAGGCTCAATTCAAAACGCACGCAAGCACAGTTTAAACTTCACCCCGAAGACTTCGTTGTGACCGAACGACTTGATGTCGCGGACGACGGAGAGGGTGAACATCAGTGGTTGTGGATTCGTAAGCGGGGTGCCAATACGCAGTTTGTTGCGCGTCAGCTTGCCCGATTTGCTGATACCTCACCTAAAAACGTCAGTTATGCGGGTTTAAAAGACCGTAACGCAGTTACTGAGCAATGGTTTTCGGTGCAATTGCCGGGGCAAGAGACATTAGATTGGCAACAGCTCAACAATGAAGAATTCCAAGTCCTGAAGGTGATTCGTCGACAAAAGAAGCTCAAGCTCGGCTTACATGAAGCGAATCAGTTTAAGATCCGCTTGCGTGATGTTGTCGATAAGGGACTGTTTGAGCAAAACTGGAATTCGCTTGTGTCCGACGGCACGCTTAACTATTTTGGCCCGCAACGATTCGGTCATGACCAGAATAACTTAGCTCGTGGATTCGAATGGCTGCGAGCGGGTGGCAGCAACAAACGTGTGAAAAAGCCAGAGCAAAGCCGGTTGTTGTCCTCTGTACGCTCATTCCTATTCAACCAAATAGCGTCTTCACGCTATCAGCAGTACGGTTTTGAAACGCTTGCAGGTGACTGTGTGATGCTATCCGGGTCACAATCAGTTTTTCATGTTGAGCAGTGGGATGATGAGCTGAAACAGCGTCTTACCACTGGCGATATTCAGTTGACGGCTGGTCAACCCGGCTGGGTTTCTAAGCCGCTCATTTCTGGGGAAGCTGAGCAGTTTGAAACCGACTGTGTAAGTCCGTGGGCTGACATTATTGACTGTTTAGCGTCAAAAAAGGTTAAAGCCAGCCGCCGTGCTATGCGTCTTAAACCGACTGACCCTGAGTTATGTTGGGATGGTAGCGATGCGGTTATTTATTTTGAATTACCTAAAGGCAGTTTTGCAACTGCGTGTATTAGTGAACTAATTGATTTGTCGGTGACTGAAAATGATGAAGATTCTGTTGAGTAATGATGACGGCGTTCATGCGCCCGGTATTCACGCGCTGTATCAAGCCTTAAAATCTATTGCTGAGGTCCGCGTGATAGCACCAGATAGAAATTGTAGTGGTGCGAGTAATTCACTGACCCTGCATAATCCACTGCGTCTGCAACAGCTCGATAATGGCTTTTACTCGCTCAATGGCACGCCGACTGATTGTGTTCATATTGGCACTAACTCGCCGTTTGCCGAAGAGGTTGATTTAGTGGTTTCAGGCATTAATGACGGACCTAACATGGGCGACGATGTGTTTTATTCAGGTACAGTGGCTGCTGCAATGGAAGGGCGGTTTAAAGGTCTGCCTGCCATTGCCGTGTCGATGGGGAGACGCGGACATGACTACTATGATACGGCGGCGCAAGTCGTTGCCGAGTTGGTTGAAAGTATGGAATCGAAGCCTCTTCAGTTAGATACCGTGCTCAATGTTAATGTTCCTTACGGGCCTTATAATGATATTAAAGGCACACGAGTAACTCGGTTAGGCCGTCGACACCGCGCTGAAACTATGGTGCGTGATCGCGATCCCTTTGGTCGTGAGATCTTCTGGTATGGGCCCATCGGTCATCATTTAGATGATGCGCCAGACACTGATTTTGCAGCCATTCATGAGGGCTATGTATCGATTACACCATTAAGTCTGGATATGACCGCAAAACGTCATCAAGACACATTAGATCAATGGTTAGCGGAACGGGAAGATGCTCAATAGAAATCACTCAGGGATGGCGAAGCGATTAGTACAAACATTGTTGCAAGCAGGCATTACTAATCAACGTGTGCTGGATGTCATTCAGGCGACACCGCGAGAGCGATTTATGCCGGAGTCGCTTGCCCATAAAGCGTATGAAAACACCGCGTTGCCCATCGGGAATGGACAAACGATATCGCAACCATTGATGGTGGCAACAATGACACAGTTGCTGATTCAACATCATTGCCAACACGTGTTAGAGATCGGCACGGGTTCAGGCTATCAAACTGCGATACTGGCGCAATTAGTCGATCAGGTTTTTAGCGTAGAGCGTATCGGCCAGCTGCAGTATCAGGCTAAGCGCCGGTTACGTAGTCTCGATATCCACAATGTCTCGATGCGCCACGGTGACGGATGGGAAGGTTGGACAAGTAAGGCACCATTTGATGGCATCATCGTCACCGCCGCAGCGAGTGAATTGCCGAGTGCATTGCTCGAGCAACTTGCTGATGGAGGGGTGTTGATCATTCCTGTGGGTGAAACTAAGCAAACTCTAACGGTTGTAAGGCGTTTTGGCGACGAATTCGAACAGCAGCGTATTGGTGATGTGCGGTTTGTGCCTTTAGTTAAAGGAGCGACTCAGTGAAGCTATTTACCAAGATGTACGACGCTGTGCTGCGCTGGTCTCAGCATACTCATGCGGAATGGATCCTGGCGGCGTTGAGTTTTTCCGAAGCTATTTTTTTTCCGATCCCCCCGGATGTGATGTTAGCGCCTATGGCAATGACACAGCCTAAGCGGGCATTCAGATTTGCGGGAATAACAACACTGACTTCAGTGTTGGGTGGCTGTGTTGGGTTTGTGCTTGGTATGTGGGCCTATGACGCTGCGGTTTTACCGTTTGTCGAATTGATGGGCTATGAGGATAAATTAGCAACCATCGTTAATTGGTTCGAACATTATGGTATTTGGGTTGTTTTTCTCGCTGGCTTCTCACCTATCCCCTACAAGCTATTTACGGTGAGCGCCGGTATGCTGAGTATGGCTTTTTTACCGTTTTTACTTGCCTCAGCAGTGAGTCGGGGATTACGGTTTTACCTAGTTGCTTGGCTGCTACGCTGGGGAGGCCCTGAAATGGCGATCAAACTGAGGACGTATGTTGATCGTATCGGTTGGGCTACCGTTATTATCGCTATTCTTGTAATCTTGATTGTTAAACTCATGTCTTAAGGATTGGCTATTCATGACCCTGTATAAGGTGTTGACTTTGAGTCTAGTTGGCGCACAGTTAATTGTCGCTGGCTGTTCGTCACGTTCTGCACCCGCGCCCGTGGAGACACTCTATACGGGTAAAACGTATCAGGATTATGAAGCCGATAGCCTCGCGCAAGCTAAGCAGTACCAGGTTCAGAGCGGGGAAACGCTGTATTCAATTGCTTTTCGCGCCAGCATGGATGTTAACCAGCTGGCGCGTATTAATGACATCGCCGAACCTTACACTATATTTCCGGGACAAATGCTGCGTTTAGATGTGCCCAGCCCCAAAACTACTAGTTCTAAGAAACCGTCATCAGAGAATCAAAAAGATATAACGCAAACCGTTGCCAAGCCTGATACGAAAGAGTATGTTCAAAATACATACAGTAAAAAAACGATTGAAAAACAAAATCCTAAAACAAATGTTAAGGAGCGTGTGGTTGCTAAACCGAGGCGAGAAGAACGTCAGTCGGTTGTCTCACGCCCAGACACGATGTCAGTTAAGAACAAAGACATCCAATGGCGTTGGCCCGTTACGCAAAAAATTATACGTGATTTTTCGCTAGCCGAGCGAGGTAACAAAGGGTTGGATTTTGCAGGCCAAAAAGGTGATGCAGTTCATGCCGCTGCTGCGGGAAAAGTCGTGTACGTAGGAAGTGGCCTGAGAGGCTATGGCAATTTAATCATTCTGAAACATAACGATGATTTTATTACTGCCTACGCACACAACGAAAAAATTTTAGTTTCTGAGCAACAGTGGGTCGATGTCGGACAGCCAATTGCAGAAATGGGCGATTCAGGAACCACGCGTGTTATGTTGCACTTTGAAGTGCGTTATCGCGGCAAATCAGTCAACCCGAGACACTACCTACCCAACTAGGTAAGTAAGCTGCTCGGCCTTGACTGATACACGTTGAGGTCTGTATGCAGAGTAGTGCAAGGGGAACGTCATGAGTAGTAAGCGTAAAAGCGAAATTGAAGATGACATGAAAGAAGTCGATGTGTTGGAGGAAGGGGAAGTCGATCCTTCAACATTATCTGATGATGTGCGTGATAATTCAGAAGAGGAACAGGCGCTCGAAGAAGCGTTGGTTAGCTCGGGTCAATATCAGCGTAAAATGGACGCTACGCAAATATATCTCAGCGAGATAGGTTTTTCCCCTCTATTAACTGCAGAAGAAGAAATTTTTTATTCTCGAAGAGCCCTCAAAGGCGATATTGCTGCACGTAAGCGTATGATCGAAAGTAATTTACGCTTGGTGGTTAAAATTGCTCGACGCTACTGTAATCGAGGTTTAGCGTTATTAGATCTCGTCGAGGAGGGCAATTTGGGGCTTATTCGAGCAGTCGAGAAATTTGATCCTGAGCGGGGATTTCGCTTTTCAACCTATGCGACGTGGTGGATCCGGCAAACGATCGAACGCGCGATTATGAATCAAACACGGACCATTCGTTTACCCATCCATGTGGTTAAAGAACTGAATGTGTATTTGCGCGCGGCGCGCGAGCTCGCTCACAAGCTCGACCATGAGCCGACCGCTGAAGATATCGCAGCCAGTTTAAATAAGCCGGTCGAAGACATCACTAAAATGTTGAGACTCAATGAACGTGTGACATCGGTTGATACACCCATCGGTGGCGACAATGATAAAGCACTGCTTGATATTCTGACTGATGAGGCTGATGACGGGCCTGAAGGCGTTTTACAAGACGGTGATTTAAAAGAGCGCATCACTGAATGGTTGGATGCACTCAATCCAAAACAAAAGGAAGTGTTAGCGCGTCGCTTCGGCCTATTGGGTTATGAACCGTCGACGCTTGAAGATGTCGGTCATGAAATAGGCTTGACCCGCGAACGTGTGCGACAGATCCAGGTTGAGGCGTTGCGTAAACTACGCGATTTCTTGCGTCAACAGGGGCTCACGCTTGAAGCGCTATTCACTGGGCATTAATGCTTTTTGCGTTGTTCATTGAGCCACATTAGCGCTTGCATTGGTGTCATCTGATCTAAGTCAAGCGCTTCTAGTGCCTCACGTAGGGGGTCTACAGTCGGCTCCGGTGTCGTCGTCTCGGAGAGAGGTATTTCCATCTGTGGGCTATTAGGCTGCTGCTCTAATTCCGTGAGTTTTCGCTTAGCCCGCTCGATTACATTATTGGGTACGCCAGCTAACTTAGCCACCTGCAAGCCGAAACTACGGTTGGCCGAACCTTCCGCTACGGTGTGTAAAAACACGATGTGATCGTTATGCTCTTGCGCTTCGACGTGCACGTTACAGCTGTTCTCCAAACGTTCAGCAAGCTCAGTCAATTCAAAATAATGTGTGGCAAATAATGTAAGGCAGTCGAGTTTTGACGCCAATTGTTCAGCCACCGACCAAGCCAACGACAGCCCATCGTAGGTGGACGTACCGCGGCCTATCTCATCCATTAACACCAAGCTTTCCGATGTCGCGTTATGCAAAATATTGGCGGTCTCTGTCATCTCTACCATAAAAGTGGAGCGACCCGATGCGATGTCGTCTGATGCACCAATACGAGTAAATATTCGATCCACAAATCCAATTTCAGCCTCTCGTGCGGGAACAAAACATCCCATGTGCGCGAGGATGACAATGAGCGCTGCCTGACGCATATACGTCGACTTGCCCCCCATGTTTGGACCCGTGATCATCAGTAAGCGCCGCTTATCAGTCATTGCCAAGTCATTGGGGATGAATGGCTCATCACTTAATCGTTCGATGACGGGATGGCGCGCTTGTGAGAGTTTTAATAAGCCACTTTGCTCGACGAGTGCAGGTCGACAGTAGTTTTGCTCGACTGCCAGTGTTGCAAATGCACACAGCGTGTCTAGCTCGGCAATCGCCGATGCGCTTTGCTGTAATTCGTCAACAAACGGTAGACAGTGGTCGTATAGCCCATCATATAGCGCTTTTTCACGCGCTAATGACTTGGCTTGGGCGGTAAGTACTTTATCTTCATGCGCCTTTAATTCAGGAATGATATAACGTTCGGCATTTTTTAAAGTTTGTCGACGCTGATACTCGACGGGAACCTGATCTCCGTCGGCTTTTGAAGTTTCTATGAAGTAACCATGCACTTTGTTATAGCCCACTTTCAGTGAACTTATGCCTGTTCTCTCGCGTTCGCGTTGTTCTAGTGCATTCAGATAATCAGTTGCACCGGTAGCAAGATCACGCAATTCATCAAGCTCCGCATCATAGCCAGACGCAATTACACCACCATCCCGAATCAGCACGGGAGGCTGTTCGATGATAGCGCGATTGAGTACGTCAAGTAACTCATCAAATGACGCAATACGTTGAGTTAAGTAGCTCAATGCGGGAGCACCACAGTCAGCTTTGAGTTCTGGCAATCTCGCTAAGCTATCACGCAGTCTCGCAAAATCCCGTGGACGTGCGCTACGTAAGCCAATTCGTGCGACGATTCGTTCTATATCAGTGATTGCTTTAAGGTGTTCACGCAGATCGAGATATCGATCGTCTGTCATTAATGCCTCGACTGCGTCATAACGCTGATTGAGTATCCCATGGTCACGCAAAGGACGCTGGAGCCAGCGTTGAAAATTACGGCTACCCATTGCACAGACGGTTTCATCTAGAACCGCCGTAAGGTGAGTCGATTCGCCGTGAGCACTTTGATTCAGTTCTAAGTTTCGACGTGTTGCAGCGTCGAGGATAACGGCATCATCAGTGGGTTCACGTGTAATTGAGCGAATGTGTGGTAAGGCTGCACGTTGGGTGTCTTGCACATAATGCATGACAGCGCCGGCACTACCGAGTATCGGTTCCTGTTGATTAAACCCAAAGCCGGCTAAGTGGCGGGTCGCAAACTGCTGTGTTAAAAGTTTAAATGCAGTATCGGCGTCAAATTCCCAAGGCGAACGTTTTCTGCAACGGCAATGTGCCAAAGGTAGCTGCGCTAAGCTCATTCCCTCGGGATAGAGTAATTCTGCGGGCTGTAGTCTTTGTAACTCGGCGGCTAACTGCTCGCGAGATTGTGGCTCACTAAGCCAAAAACGACCGCTGCTCAGCTCTAGCGTCGCGAGTGAAAAGCTCGATTTAAGCTCGCAAATAGCTGACAATAGATTCTGTTGTTTATCATTGAGTAGCGATTCATCAGTAATGGTTCCTGGCGTGAGGATACGCACTACTTTTCGTTCGACAGGACCTTTACTGGTTGCAGGGTCTCCCACTTGTTCGCAAATTGCGACCGATTCACCGCGGGTGACTAAACGCGCCAAGTAGTTTTCAACCGCATGGTAGGGCACACCTGCCATCGGGATAGGTTCGCCATTGCTTGCCCCTCGTTTAGTCAACGAAATGTCGAGCAATTGCGCCGCACGTTTAGCGTCATCATAAAATAATTCGTAAAAGTCACCCATCCGATAGAACAGCAACATATCGGGGTGTTCTGCTTTGATTCTTAGATACTGTTGCATCATCGGCGTGTGCGCCTGAATGCTCTGTTCAGAGGTCGGTGAGACTGGCATACTATGATTATCTTTATTCAACGAGGACTGCGTCTATGGTAACAAGCAGCGGAAACTGGGCGCAACTGATTAAACACGCAAATGCGTTAGCAGAGCAACTAAAGCAACGGCGTCAAACTGTAGCCACGGCCGAGTCGTGTACCGGCGGTGGAATAGGCTATCTTCTGACAGAGATTGCAGGCAGTTCTGGCTGGTTCAATGGCGGTCTCATCACCTACACTAATGCACTAAAACAAAAGTTGCTGGGTGTATCGAGTGAGGTACTTGAACAGCAAGGCGCGGTGTCTAAAGCCTGTGTTGAGCAAATGGCGCGCGGAGCTATGAAGCAGTGCCAAAGCGACTGGGCAATTGCTGTGAGTGGCATTGCAGGCCCCGGTGGAGGGAGTGTCGAAAAGCCAGTGGGTTTGGTGTGGATGGCGATTTGTGACGAGAAGCGCTGTGATACTTATGAACAGGTATTTGAGGGTGATCGCAGCGAAGTCAGATTAGCGACCATCGACTATGTGTTAAGTCGATTACTGGAAAATTTAAACAAATAAACTTGATACTGTGAATTTATACAGTATACTCACAGGTGTAAACGAAACAAATTGGAGCATAGCATGAGCAACGATCGTTCAAAAGCACTGGACGCCGCCTTAAGCCAAATCGAACGTCAGTTTGGCAAAGGCTCTATTATGCGTTTGGGTGACAACCAAACGATGGATATCGCATCGGTATCAACCGGTTCGCTAGGCCTAGATGTCGCCTTAGGTATCGGTGGTTTGCCGTTTGGACGAGTAGTTGAAATCTACGGTCCAGAATCAAGTGGTAAAACAACACTAACTTTACAAGTCATCGCTGAAGCGCAAAAAGCAGGTAAAACGTGTGCGTTCGTCGATGCAGAGCATGCATTAGATCCGATTTACGCAGAAGCACTAGGCGTGCGTGTTGATGACTTGCTAGTTTCGCAGCCCGATACGGGTGAACAAGCGCTAGAAATTTGCGATATGCTCGTCCGTTCAGGTGCAGTCGATGTGGTGATTGTCGACTCAGTTGCTGCGCTGACACCGAAAGCAGAGATCGAGGGCGAAATGGGCGACAGCCACGTTGGCTTGCAAGCTCGTTTGATGTCGCAAGCATTGCGTAAGCTGACCTCTAATATCAAAAAGTCCAACAGCTTATGTATCTTCATCAACCAAATACGTATGAAGATCGGTGTTATGTTTGGTAATCCAGAAACCACAACCGGTGGTAACGCATTGAAGTTCTATTCGTCTGTGCGTTTAGATATCCGTCGTACCGGGGCGTTGAAGGAAGGCGACGAAGTGGTCGGTAACGAAACGCGCGTTAAAGTCGTTAAAAATAAAGTGGCTCCACCGTTTAAAGAAGCGAACTTCCAAATTATGTATGGGCGTGGCATCTCGAAAGAGGGTGAATTGGTTGATTTAGGTGTGAAGCATAAGCTTGTTGATAAGGCGGGTGCTTGGTATAGCTACAACGGCGACAAAATTGGTCAAGGTAAAGCGAATGCAATGAAGTTCTTGCAAGAGAATTCTTCAATTGCTGAAGAGATCGAAAGTAAATTGCGTGAGCTTCTTTTGGTTAAACCTGCAAAGAAAGATAAGAATGAGGCCGCTGCTGATGATGGCAAAGACAAGGGTAAGTCGAAAGCGAATACCGATGATGACTTGTCATTGAGCTAACCTTTAGCAATCGATAAAAAAGCGCCTCAGGGCGCTTTTTTTTATCAAATCATCTGTCTCGAGCTGCTTATATTCGGGGTGGTTGAACAGAAAATAGCTCTTGGTGCAGTCTTGCAGCATAAGCATCGGTCATGCCAGAAAGATAGTCGGAAATGACGCGTGCAGAGTTCCAACCTTGCTGCTTCGCCGCTTTGTAGCGTGTTGCAGTATTGTCAGGCAATAATCGGTCTGGCTCTACTGATAACGCATCGAACAGCTCCATGACAATTTGTTGCCCCTTAAACTCCTGCACTTGCATTTCTGGTTTACGAATCACAAAGGTAAAAATGAAATGCTTCAAAGCGTTTAACAGCTGTTGTTCTGTCTCGGCCAATTGCGCCTTGTAAGATAGTAAATCGGATTCAAACTGTTCACTCTGACAGACGAGTTGAGTAGAGGTTAGTATACGATTGACTAAACTACCAATTGCCGCTTTGCGCTGATAATGATGACTCGAAAATAAGTTATCGGTGAGTTCTACGGCGTCAAAATCGACGAGAGCAGAGGCAAGTTCTTGAAGCTTAGGAAACATTTGCTCGAGCCAAAGTTCACGATTGATTAAGCCAACTACGATTGCATCCTCAAGGTCATGCACACCATAAGCGATATCATCTGCGATCTCCATGATGGAGGCGTCGACACTTTTAAATGCGCTGCGACCATGACGATCCGTGGTGGGCATTTCGCTGAACTGACCCAAGTGTTCACGGTCGGATGCAGAAAGTGGCTCAAGTAACCAATCGAGTGCAATACTATCATCATCGTATAAGGCTTTAGCCGGTAACCACTGGCGGGTGGGTAAGTGGCGAAAATGAGTGACATCATCGGGCAAAATTGCTCTTCGTGCCGCCGACATCAACACAGGGTATTTAAGCAAGCCCAGCAAGGTACGTCGACACAAGTTCATACCGGCATCGGGTGTGTAGGCTTCAATTTGCGTCACAATACGAAAAGTTTGCCCATTACCTTCAAATCCACCGTGACGTCGCATCATATAATTGAGTGCTATCTCACCACCATGACCAAATGGCGGATGGCCAATATCGTGAGCGAGACAAAGTGATTCGATTAATGACTTCGAAAGACCCAGTGAGCGACTTATATCGGGTTGTTGCTGGTGAAGATGCGCGACTAGGCTTGAACCGATTTGACTGGCTTCTAATGAATGAGTGAGTCGTGTACGAGGGAAGTCATGCATACCAATATACATAACCTGTGTTTTGGCCTGCAACCGACGAAATGCCGCCGAATGCAAGATACGTGCTTTATCACGCTGAAATGGTGAGCGGGTATCACCTTGTCGAGAAGGCGCTTCTGCTTGACGCGCTAACCACGCTGATGAATGCATACTGACGTCCTATTTAAGTTTTTGCGAAGGATTGACCCCATTGTTGTGCTTGTTGGTAATATTCAATCAGTTGTGCGGGTTTTATACGTAACCGCTGGGCTAATCGTTCAAGCTGCGTCCAGTTTCCCTGTTCTAAAACCTCACAGGTACGCAAGAAGAAAGCCATTGGACCCGTGCCTTCGATGAGTGGACGTTTTATTTCCTTAGCAATTGCAACGCCTGACAGGATCACCGTTAATTCGTTATCCATCATTGCATCGAGCTTCGATAGAACACCCGTCAAAAAGGCACTGGCAGGTTCTACTTTATACTGCTCATTATGTTGTGCTAAAAGCTCCATAAATCGGGCGCGAATAAACGAAAGTTTTATTAGTTCATCGGGCTTTCCGTCAGCGAGTGATGCGGCCGCAATCAGAGCGCTAAACTTACGAATTTCGACTTGACCTAGTCGCACAATCGCTTGTTGAATCGAATTAATTTCTGACTGCCGACGGAAAAAGGCTGAATTAACAAACTTGAGCAGTTTATAGGTCAAGCCAATATCTTGCTCGATCAGCTCGGCGACCGAGTCGATATGATAATTAGGTTCACTGGTGAGTTCGAGTAGGCGCATGCAAACGGCCTGTGAAGAGCTCAACACACGTTTTTGAATAAGTTCTGGGCGCGCAAAGAAATACCCTTGAAACAGTGTGAATCCGAGCGACTTGGCTTGTTGATACTCATCATAGGTTTCTATTTTTTCAGCCAATAAACGACCTGTAAAAAAACGCAAATCCTTAAGCAGCTGATTAATATGAGCGGTATTCATTGCACGAAAATCGACTTTTATAATGTCGACGTAGGGCAGGAATTCATGCCAGCCTGGATGATACTCAAAGTCATCTAATGCTATTTGGTAGCCTTCACCTTTATAACGTTGGACGGCTTCAAGAATGGCCGGTGTGGGTGGGATATCCTCTAAAAGCTCGATCACGGTTTTATCTGTCGGCAGCAGGCTGGGTAAGCCATCGAGTAAAGCGCTTTCAGAAAAATTTACAAAAGCAAAATTATTATCGGTTAATAATTTTACCCCGGCGTTGAACTCACTTCCTTCAACTAACCGTATAGTAGCCTCATCGGATGCGATATTAGGAAACGAATTATTTGGCCCATCTCGAAAAAGTAGCTCATATCCGTATATAGCTTTTGATTCGTTGAGTATGGGCTGACGAGCAACGTAAAAAAACACCGAGTAGACTCCACGCTTGTAATTAATCTATCCTTGACGTTAGTGTGAACAGTTTACGCATATTGTTAACAATTGGGAAGTCGCGACATGTCAGAAGTTAAAGTTGCTCTTGCGCTGGGTTCGGGAGCCGCAAGAGGCTGGTCTCATATTGGTGTGATTAAAGCGCTAGAAGAAATGGGCGTGCATATCAATATGGTTGCAGGTACCTCTATTGGATCGTTGGTGGGCGCGGGCTACGCCTCGGGCCGCATAGAGGAAATAGAAGACTGGGTTTTGAATATGGGTCGTTGGGAAGTTTGGAATCTTCTCGATTTTGGCTTCAACCAAGGCGGACTTATCGGTGGAGAAAAGGTATTCAATGTCGCTCGTGAGCAATTCGGGGCTAAAAAAATCGAAGACTTACCGATTACCTATGGCGCTGTGGCGACCGATCTTTACAGCGGCCGTGAAATTTGGTTGCGAAAAGGTGACTTATACGATGCTTCACGTGCTTCCAGCGCTATGCCGGGGGTTCTTGCTCCCACAGCATTTGATGGGCGATGGTTGATTGATGGTGGGCTAGTGAATCCAGTCCCGGTTTCGTTATGCCGAGCACTCGGTGCGGATTTCGTAATTGCTGTACACCTCAATTCGCAACTCAATGCGCGTGTCGCCGAGCAGCGAGGGCGTAGTATTCCACCCCAAACTGAAGCTGAGCAAGTACAAAAGGAAAAAATAGATGAAAACGAGGGCAACGCCGAGCATAGCTTCTTTGAGAACTTTTGGTCGAGCAGCAGTCACTACATTGATAACTTAAAAGATAGGTTCAAGGCGAATCCTCATAAACCACCCGGTATGTTTAGCGTCATGTCAGGAGCAATTGATATTATGCAAGAGCGTATTACAAAGGCTCGAATGGCGGGTGATCCGCCCGATATTTTAATTCAGCCCAAACTCGGACATATAGGCATCATGGAATTTGATCGCGGTAAAGAGGGTATCGAGATTGGCTACGAAACGACTAAGCGGATGGAAGGCTTAATTATGGACGAAATCCAACTGTATGCTGAGCGTCGCGGCTGAAACCTCACTTTCGAAAACATAAAAAAGCCACCGTTAAGGTGGCTTTTTAGTATCTAACTGCAGCGTCTAACTACTTAGCTTTACTTGGCAGTGTGATAATGGTCATCCATGATCTGTTCCATTTCGTCGAACTTATCACGGAGGTTTTGGTCGGGTTCTGCCGTTACCAAGCTACCGACGATGATAGCGATAGTCGAGATAATGAAACCTGGAACGATTTCATATACGTACGCGCTTAGATGCTCGCCGCCAACGGTTGGACCGTAGATCCAGATAAGGACAGTAATAGCACCTAACAGCATACCGGCAAGTGCACCGTGACGGTTCATACGACGCCAGAATAAGCTTAAAATAACGACTGGACCAAAGGCTGCACCGAAACCGGCCCACGCGTTAGATACGAGTGAGAGAATCGTGTTTTCGGGGTTCCACGCTAACCAAATAGCGACTAAAGAGACCAGTAATACAGAAATTCGCCCGACGGCTACAAGCTCTTTATCAGACGCATCTTTGCGTAAGAACGCTTTATAGAAGTCCTCGGTGAGTGAACTTGAGCTCACTAACAGCTGCGAAGAAATGGTACTCATGATAGCCGCAAGAATCGCTGCTAGCAGGAAGCCACCAATCAGCGGATGGAATAGGAACTGCGAGAAAATGATGAAAATCGTTTCCGCATCGTTCAGCGTCATTTGAGTTTCCGCCACATAAGCAATACCAACAAAGCCTGTCGCCATGGCACCGATGATTGACACAAACATCCAGCTAATACCAATGCGACGTGCGTTTTTGATATCACTCACTGAGCGGATCGCCATAAAGCGCACGATAATGTGGGGTTGACCAAAATACCCCAGACCCCAAGCGAGCAAGGATATGATACCGAGTGCGGCGAGACTTTCCCCGGTGGAGCCGTCCATAAAGAAGTCGAGGAATTGGGGGTTGATGTCTTTGACTTGACCAACCACGTCGCTGTAACCACCGAGCTCTGCAAAAGCGACGATCGGCACCAATACCAGTGCGACAAACATGATACAGCCTTGCACAAAGTCCGTCATACTGACGGCTAGGAAACCACCGAACAGGGTGTACGCGCAGACAACACCAGCGGTTACCCATAAGCCTGTCGTGTAGTCCATGCCGAAGGAGCTATCAAATAGCTTACCCCCTGCGACTAAGCTCGCTGATGTGTATAACGTAAAGAAGATAATGATAACGACGGACGAGAAAATACGTAGCGCACGGCCTTTATCATTAAAGCGGTTAGCAAAATAATCCGGAATGGTAATCGCGTCATCGGCTACTTCAGTGTATGTGCGCAATCTGGGTGCGACAATCACGTAGTTAAGATAGGCGCCAATGACCAAACCCACAGCAATCCATAGTTGCGATACGCCGGCAACATAAATCGCTCCGGGTAGACCCATCAACATCCAACCACTCATGTCAGACGCACCTGCAGACAACGCTGTCACAGCGGGCCCTAACCCACGGCCACCTAGCATATAGCCAGAAACCGAGTCGGTTGACTTCTTATAGGCATATAAGCCAATGCCCAGCATGACAATGAAGTACAGCGCTAGCGATATCAGAGTACCTGTTTCCACATTAAACTCCTGTCTTGTTATTCGGTAACCTTAGCGCTCGAGTTACCGGTTATTTGAGAATGATTAATTAAGTGTTCATGCAACAAGGCTTGTACGTAAGGTTGTTGCTTCTCTGTTAATAAACGTTCTGTTTCATTAAACGCGATCATTTTACCACGATATAAAATTAAGATCTTGTCAGCAATATGTTTCACGATCTGTGGCGAATGTGTCACGATAATATAAGAAATACCCATATCTTTTTGAAGATCGAGCATTAGATTAATAATTTGTGCTCTAACGGATGGGTCGAGTGCGACCAAAGCCTCATCAGCTACGACGATTTGCGGATCCAAAATAATGGCTCGCGCAATCGCGACACGTTGCTTTTGTCCGGTCGAGAGCATGTGCGGATAAAACGCCGCATGCTCTGCCAGCAAGCCCACCTTACGTAAAGTACTGTGAATCAGCTGTTTTCGTTCACTATTGGACATTTCGCGATTGAATAAGAGAGGCTCTTCAAGCTGTTGACCTACTGTTAATTGCTGGTTCAAAGATTTATCGCTGTCTTGAAAGACCATACGAATATTTTGGCAACGACGCTTGGATTGTGCGTAATTCAGCTTTTGACCATTTAAATACAGTTCACCGCCAGATGGCGCTTCGACCCCGGCAATAATTTTAGAGAGCGTGGATTTACCTGAGCCTGTTTCGCCCATAATAGCGAGCGTTTCCCCCGCTTCAAGTGTGAAGGAAGTCGGTTCTAAAGCGACTGACTTCTTACTCCACGGCCAAGAACGGCGTGGTCTGAAGGTCTTAAATAAATCGACCGCTTCGAGTAAGTGACTCATGCTTCAGGCTCATTTAAAGGGAAGTGACAATAATAGCTCTGCTCATCGCGATGGCGGACCAAAGGCGCTTTGACACACTGTTTTTGCGCGTATGGACAACGAGGTCCCAATCGGCAGCCAATGGGCATATGGCGCAATGTAGGCACGGCACCGGGCAAACTCGGTAACTTGGATTTAGGCTCAAGTTCCGCGTGTGCTTGGAGACTCATTTTTATCATCGCATCGGTGTAAGGATGAGCAGGGCGGTTTAATACAGTTTCCGTATCACCGTGCTCCATCATTTGGCCGCAGTATAACAGTGACACACGTTGGGTTGCGGGTAAGATTGAGGCGACATCTTGAGTAATTAAAAGTACCGACATGCTCTGACTTACCGCAAGCTTTCCCAATAATCGTTGGATTTGATCCTTCGTCGAAGGCTCCATTGCTGTTGTCGGTTCATCGGCGATCAGCAACTTGGGGCGGTGGGCGATTGCAATGGCAATACTCACTTTTTGAGCAATACCCTCCGAAAGCTCATAAGGGTAACTTTTCATTATGGCATCATGATCGCGAATACCGACCCGGTGAAGCAATTGAGCAACGCGTGTTTTGCGGTCGATTCTGCGATGCATAAAAGTGCCCGTTACGTCTCCGGCAGGGATAGCTTCAGTAATTTGTTCTGCGACGGTTGAGTTAGGATCGAGATAGGCTAATGGATCTTGAAAAATCATAGCCATATCGCGACCGGTTATCGCGCGACGCTGTTTGGGCGTCATCGCCAGCAAATCTTTGCCATTCCACCAAAGCCTGTCAGCAGTAACGTCCCAAAGCGGATTCAATACTCCAATAACGGCTTTAGCGAGAAGACTCTTACCGGAGCCCGATTCACCCACTAATGAGTGAACCTCACCTTCTTTTAACTGCAAGCTGACTTTGTCGAGCACACGCACACGTCCGTGAGGGCCATCCATTTCAATCGTGAGGTTACGAATATCCAATAGGTCCATACTAGGTGTCCATGCGTTGTTTAATGGCGCGACGTAAGCTATCACCTACAACGTTGATGGCCATTATGGTGACAAAGAGTGATAATCCAGGGAGCACCATACTCCACGGCGATAGGTATACCTCATCTAGGCTACGAGCAAGCATGCTCCCCCATTCGGGGGTTGGGCTTTGTACACCTAACCCCAAAAAGCTGAGTGCGGCAATATCCATAATCGCGACCGATAGCGCGACGGTCAGCTGCATCACCAAAATAGGCGTAATATTGGGTAAAATCACCCGATACATGAGATACGTGTTACTACATCCATTTAAGCGTGATGCCGTGACGTAGTCCTTTTGCCATTCTTGATAGACCGCGTTCCGAGTAACGTAAATAAATTGCGGAACAAGCGACAGCGTAATGGCAATAATCGCGTTACCAAGCCCCGCTCCTAAAATCGCAATAAGCACTAGAGCGAGTAAAAAAGAGGGAATTGTTAGTAATCGATCCAGCGTCCGACCCAAAACACGCAACTTTGATTTTGTATCTGCACCGACCATAGCACCAATGAAAATTCCGATAGTCGAAGCTAGAATCACCATGATGATAGGTAGTCCAAAACTGAAGCGCCCACCAATTAGCAGGCGTGATAACATATCACGTCCCAAGTCGTCTGTACCAAACAGGAATTGCATATTGCCGTCATGTGTCCAACTTGGTGGTAAGGCAACGGCATCAACAAATTGAACATTGGCAGAATAGGGCGTTATCACAGGCGCAAGAATCACCAGCACTAATAAAGCGCCAAGTAACCAGAGCGAGATCATCGGCGCTAAGCGCCGTTTGAACGCAAACCAAACGAGCTGTAAGGGCGATGGATTGCGATCTTGGTAATATAATTCAATATCCGCCATATCGTTCTTCTCGAGTCATAGGAAAACGCCAGCCGCGGTAAATTTCAACTAATAAATTCAGCACTAAAATTAACCCCATGAGAGTAAACAAGACCATCTGAATAATGGGATAATCTCGCTCGATAATCGCCTTTAACAACCAAGCCCCTGCACCTGGCCAATTAAAAATATGCTCTACGATTACTAAGTTGGCCATCATCAAGCCAAAAATAAATGTCATTTGTGGTAAAACATCTTGCAGCACATTGGGTAGCGCATGTTTGAATAAGAGCCGTTTCTGACTCAGTCCACGTGCTCGGGCTGCTTTCACATAAGGTTTCTGCAACACCTCAATGGTTTGGTTTCGAGTAATGCGCAGCAACAGCATGGACGGCAAACTTGAGAGGGTCAGCACGGGCAGCACAAGGTGTAAAAGCGCATCTTGGAGTGCAGCCAGCTTGTATTGGCTATCACTGAGCAAAATATCGATAATGACTGAACCTGTGATTGAATCGATCGCATACAGTGGATTGATTTGCCCAGTGATGGGGAGCCATTCGATTTGTACAGCGAACAAGAGAATTAAGAGCTGAGCGAGCCAAAACACGGGTATCGAATAGCCTGTCATGGCACTAGTCAAAATAAACTTGTCTAAATTGTGACGAAAATAATTAGCAGCCAGCATGCCGAGTGGCAAGCCGATCAGTACCGCCAGCGCAAAACTTAACAACACCAGCTCGGCACTCACCACTAAGTAAGTCGCCGCATCTTGCCAAACGTCGTTACCTGTCGACAGTGAGAGCCCCCAGTCAAATTGGGTGATATGCGCCAAATAATTTACATATTGTTGAATAACGGTACTGTCAAAAGCGCGACTCTCTAATGTTGCATTGTAAGCGGCCTGTCCATCTCGTATTCCGCTCATATTGGTAAGCGGATCCCCCGGGAACAGCCAATTAAGTGAAAACGTGACGACACTTAACACCAGAAGCGCTAAGAAGAAATAAAATAAGCGAGTCATTAAATAACGGGTCATTGGGCAGGTAGCTCCTTCCCTGCAAGTCTAAAGCTGATACCGCCATAAGGTGGCAGCTCCACGCCCTTGACGTACTCTCGTTGCGCCTGATAACGCATTGAGTGGGCAATCGGCAACAAGGGTTGTTGCTGCATCAGCAACTGCTGTGCGGAGTGATAAAGCTGCTTTCTTTGAGCATTATCCGTAGTTGAAATCGCTTGGTAAAGAATCTGATCGAAGCCGTTATGACACCAATTAGCGCGGTTGCTGCCACTTGCAACCGCTGCACAACTTAGCAAGGGTCGGAAAAAATTATCAGGATCGGCATTATCGGCATACCAACCTATCAATACGGTATCGTGCTCCGAGCGGCTTAGCCGACGTCTGAATGTATTCCATTCGTAGCTTATAATGCGTGCATCAACACCCACCTCTGCCAAGTCTGACTGCATTAACTCCGCCATACGGCGCGCGTTTGGATTGTACACGCGCTGTACCGGTATAGCCCATATATCCATTTTAAATCCACGCGGGATTCCCGCTTCTCTGAGCATCTTGCGCGCCTTTTCTGGATTATAGTGATACTTAAGTTCTGCATCTGAAGACGCCCAAGAAGTGGGCGGTAATATGGATTCTGCTAACTCGGCATTACCGTAGTAAATTGTATCAATGATGGCTTCGCGATTGATCGCATAGCTCAATGCTTGTCGAACTCTAGGGTCGTCGAAAGGAGGTCGTTGAGTATTAAAAGCCCAGAACGACACATTAGGACTTACCTCCGATCGAACCTCAATTTCTTTCCGGTTCAATGACTTCAACTCACTGACGAGTGGATAAGGAATGACATCACACTCGCCGGTCACCAACTTCAGCATGCGCTTGTTAGCGTTAGGCGTTATGGAGAACACTAGACGCTCGATACTCGGTCCTTGACGCCAATAGCTTTCGTGGCGTTGATAGCGAATGTAATAATCCTTTTTAAAAGCAACGAATTTAAAAGGGCCCGTGCCGATGGGCCGCTTATCGATAAGTTCACGTTGGCGATTGCTCGCCAATTGATCCGCATACTCTTTGGATAAAATAATGGCAAAGTCAGTCGCTAAATTTGCAAGAAAAGAGCTATCTGGATGCGTGAGAATGATATCAACCGTGTATGGATCAACTTTCTGAACTTGGGAAATTAACTGATCCAAGCCGGTTGCCGCAAAGAACGGATAGAAACCGCCTCCAACAGAATGATAAGGCGCATCGCTATCGAGCCAGCGTCGGAAACTGAAGACGACATCATCCGCGTTGAAGTAACGCGATGGGGTGAAGTAATCGGTATCGTGAAACGTCACATTACGGCGTAAATGAAAACGATAGCGCTGACCGTTATCAAGCGCTTGCCAGTCGGTGGCAAGTGCACTGACAAAGCTCTGCTGTACCGCATCATAGTCGATTAGACGGTCATACAATTGGGATGCTGTGGCATCAACCGTGGTGCCCGAGGTGACGCGTTGAGGGTTGAAACTCTCAGGATTTCCCTCGGAGCAATAAATAAGACCATCCTGTAACGGTTCAGGCACTTGTGTTTGTTCACTACAACTCAGCAGCAAAAAACTAGTCAGTGCGGTAACTATAATCGACTGTTTAGACATTATTTTATTGCGTTCCCTCAAGCAGTTGATACTTTTTCAAGTAACCGCGCAACTGATGATAAGTAAGACCTAAGTGTTTAGCCGTGCGTTTTTGGTTATATTGACACAGTTTGAGTGCCTCGGTCAGCAATTGAATCTCGAATTGTTGCGATTGCTCCTTTAAATCGATGGGCTGCTCGATGGAGACCGGTGATAGGATTGATTCGTTAGCCGACTGCGTCGCGGCTGGACTCTCATCCTGCTCGACGCTTTGTGTCTCTGGTACCGGTCGAGTTGCCTCGGTCGATTGACTACGCGCTGGACGGTAGGGACTATCAAAGGCGTCGAAGATGATATCGCTGACCGGTATGTGACCATTACCTGTTCGATAGACGCTGCGTTCGATCACATTCTTTAGCTCACGTACATTGCCTGGCCAATGATAATCCATCAGCGCCCGCTTAGCGCGCTCACTGAATCCACTAAACAACTCATATTCAAGTTCACGCGCCATATTAATAGCAAAGTGTTCTGCCAGTATCATAATGTCTTCACGACGATGCCGCAGTGGTGGCAGAGTGATAACGTCGAAAGCCAAACGATCGAGTAAGTCATGACGAAACTGACCTGCGTCAGCGAGGCTGGGCAAATCCTCGTTAGTGGCGGCAATCAAACGCGTATCCACTTTAATAGGGCGCGTGCCACCGACGCGCTCGAATTCACCGTACTCGATGACACGTAGTAGTTTTTCCTGAACCAACATCGACGTATTAGCGAGTTCATCTAAAAACAAACTGCCACCGTCGGCACGTTCAAAGCGGCCTTCGTGTTTTTTTGATGCGCCGGTAAATGCACCAGACTCATGACCGAACAACTCACTCTCTAGCAAATTATCGTTTAGCGAGGCACAATTCAGCGTAACGTATTTCTGGTCCCAGCGTTGGGATAGATAATGACAACGCGCGGCAATGAGTTCTTTACCCGTTCCTCGCTCACCGATAATAAGGATGGGTTTATTTAAAGGTGCGACTTGAGAGACATGCTCAAGCACTTCAATGAAGCTATTGGATTGGCCTATCAGATTATCGGAGGGGCGGCTTCGGCTCATTTGATTATTTTTCCAGCTTTATAGTTATTTTTGCTAATTATTAGTCAAATTCACATAAAAAGGCAAGTATTAAAAATTGAACGCATTGAAAAACATTAATAAAATCAAACCATTACATAAAAAATATAAATTGGCGCAAATATTGAATGGATCTTGGCACGGTCGTAAGACCCAATTTGTATTTAACACCAAGGGGTATTAATTATGGGTATCTTTTCACGCTTTAGCGATATTGTTAACTCAAATATCAACTCACTGCTTGATAAGGCAGAAGATCCACAAAAAATGGTGCGTCTAATCATTCAAGAAATGGAAGACACACTTGTTGAGGTACGTTCGACATCAGCACGTTTGATTGCTGAAAAGAAAGATGTGCAACGTCAGCAGCAACGCGTCGAACACGAAGTGTTGGACTGGGAAAATAAAGCGGAGTTGGCGCTATCTAAAGAGCGCGAGGACCTCGCGAAGCAGGCTTTGATCGAGAAGCAAAAAGCGCAGCAAGCAGTCGACTCATTACAGCAAGAGTTAGAGCGAGTTGATGAAAGCTTGTCGAAACTCAACGATGAAATTTCGCAGTTGCAGGAAAAACTCGCGGATGCCAAGGCACGTCAGAAAACAATTATGATGCGAGAAAAAACTGCATCAAGCCGTTTGCAAGTGCGTAAACAGGTGGATAGCGGCAAAGTAGATGAAGCGATGATGAAGTTCGATCGTTACGAGGCCAAAATTGATGATATTGAAGCACAGGTTGATGCTTACGATATGGGCAAGCGAACTTTACGTGATGAATTTGCAGAGCTCGAAAATGAGAGTAAAGTGACTGATGAACTCGAGGCTTTAAAAGCGCGCATGAACGCAAAAAAGAACGAGAACAGTCAATAACTTAGCCTTTAGGACAAAGCAACATGGACTTTCTAGAGTTTTTGATGGCGCCCATTATCATATTTTTGGTGATTGTCGCCCCCATTTGGTTGATTCTTCACTACAAAAGCAAGCGAAATGCGAGCCAAGGTATTAGTGAAGAAGAACGCAGCCAATTGAATCAAATGAGTGAGCGAGTAGAAAAAATGCGTGAACGCGTACAAACGCTTGAGCGCATCTTAGATGCTGACTCACCTAGCTGGAGGGAACACAAATGAGTGCTACTGAACGCAAACGTCAGCTCCAACGCAACACTGAAACAGGCAAGATTGCCGGCGTATGCGCCGGTCTTGCCGACTACTTAAACATCGAAACCTGGGTGGTGCGGCTGATTTTTTTCACCGGCCTTATTTTCTCTCAAGGTTTCTTTCTCATACTGTATATCGCGGGTTGGTTAATTTTAGATAAAAAGCCGCGCTCGGAAGGGCATCTTGATATGCACATCAAGACGCGTGTGTATGGTGGTGGTAAACCCGCAAGCCAAGCTGTTGTAGAAATGGAACAAGAGTTGAAATCGTTGGATGAACAAGTGCAACGGATGGAAAAATACGTCACTTCAACACAATACAATTTGAACCGTGAATTAAAACAGCTGTGATTTCACTGAAAAAGACTCAACAACAAACCCGCGATCTCATCAATCGTGGGTTTGATCGTCATATTAGACTGGCGGTTACAGGCCTCAGCGGTGCGGGCAAAACGGCACTCATTACCGGTATGCTTGAGCAAGTGCTGAACGGTTACGATGCGAAGCAGTTAGCGTTCTGGCAAGTTAAACATTCTGGCCGTTTGCTAGGCAGTCGTCTGATAGAGAATCGTGATTGGTCGACGCCACGGTTCGCGTATGAAGAGGCGGTGAAAGTGCTTACTTCAGCACATCCAAGTTGGCCCTCGTCTACGCGTGACGTGAGTGAAATTCGCTTTGAAATCAAATATCAGCCACGTTCTGGTCTTGCTAAACATCTAATGGATGAGCGTCGACTCGTGGTTGAGTTGGTCGACTATCCCGGTGAATGGTTATTAGACTTACCACTACTGCAAAGCCATTACGGTGCGTGGTCCGCTCAGCAGAACCAATTGAATCAACACGGCGAACGCGCCAACCATTTTGCGTCATGGTATCAGCAGGCTCAATCGCAACTTGAAAATGGACCTGTATCTGATACGACCCTGCGAGAGCTGGCACAGGGTTACCAGCAGGCTTTAAAATCAGCTCAAGCAGCGGGCTTTTACAACCTGCAACCAGGTCGTCATTTGCTTCCGGGACAACTCGAAGGAGCGCCTGTATTGGCATTTTTCCCTTGGCCATTCAGCGATCAAAACGCTACGCAATTTGAACATTTAAAGCGCGTATTTGAGCGTTATAAGGATCAGGTCATCAAACCGTTTTATAAGAATCACTTTCAGGGATTTAATCGACAAGTGATTTTGGTCGATGTGCTCACCGCGCTCGAACAGGGAAAGGCGCGCTTTGATGAGCTAATAGAAACGCTCACAGGTCTGTTAAATAGTTTTGAATATGGCGAGAACGCGCTGTTGAGGCGGATAATTTCACCCGCTATCGATAAAGTAGCGTTGGTAGCGTCCAAAGTCGACCATGTGGGACCGGATGGGCAACAGGCACTGAATCAATTGTTAGCTGAGATGTTACGTCGTTCACGTCAGCACTTTCAGTTTGAACGGATCGAACATGAACTATTCGCCGTGGCCGGTATTGCAACCAGTAAAGCAGGGCGTTTAAGCGATGGTACCGTGGTGTTAGACGGTTACTTAAAAGGCAATCAAAAAGTGCGTATTGGCGCACCTGCGGTTCCTACGCAGTTACCCAATGCCGATCAGTGGCAGCAGGGCTTTGAATTTCCACAATTCGTTCCGCACTTTAGCGCCGCTGATTCCCCCTTACCGCACATTCGGCTCGATCAGCTACTCGAGTTTCTGTTAGGAGATAAGTTGAAGTGAAGCAGGATACCCAATTAAAGTTCTATGCCATTGATGAGCCGATTGATAAGGTCGAAGATACGACTGCCGATATGAATGCCGAAGCTGCTGAAACTATCGCGATATCAACGCGGCGAAAAGGTCAAACTAAACTACGAAAATTGGCACTGGTGACCGTTGTTGCTGTTTTCATCGGGGTGCTCACCGAGACGATACTTGGCATCTATGGGGCCTTTCAATCGTCATTCTGGCTTGGCAGTCTCTGGCTTGTCGTGAGTGTACTGCTATGCCTAACGCTATTTGGATTTTTTATCCGTGAATGGTGGTTGTTAAGAAAGCTGAAGCAACGTTGGCAGATGCAGGCGCACTTTGATGAGCAATCACACATCCAAGCATTACACCGGCCCGATTTAGAACAACAATGGCGGCAACAGCGTCAGTCGCACTGGAACGAACAAGAAATCGCGACACGCTTTGAGCAGGATATTTTAGCGAATGTCGATCAGACAGCGATGCGACGAATTCGCAAATGGTCCTTGGAAGCTGCCGCATTGGTCGCTATCAGTCCAAGTAGCCTCGCCGATATGCTACTGCTGCTTTGGCGTAATCAACGCATGATCAGTGAACTGTCGCGCCTTTACGGAGTGAAGCTCGGTTATTGGAGCCGCATTAAATTATGGCGTCATATACTGACAAACTTAGCTTATGCGGGCGTGAGTGAGCTTATCGTTGATATGGGTAGCCAATGGTTAAGCACCGAGTTGGTTGCACGTCTCTCAGCACGAGCGGCACAAGGCGTCGGTGCAGGGTTACTGACAGCCCGTTTAGGGTTACAAACTATACGACTCGTTAGACCTTTACCTTACGTACACACGCAAAAACCGAGCTTACTATCCATGCAAAAGCTGTTGGTGAAGGATTTAGCAAAACAGTTTCCAACAATGTTTAAAAATAAATCTGAACACGCTCCAAGCGATACCAGTCAATCATTGTAGCTGGTTAGACCAGTTAAGTGGAAAAATAGCGTTACAGCTGCCTAAATAAATGTCGGTGGCCGAAGCATTGCCTTTTGATAGTGACTCACTGCACTCTTATTCCATAACAAAAATATGACAAATGAATATTTTTTAGTCGTGACTTTGGGACGGAATAATGAGCGCAGATAAGCAGTCAACGGAACATCATCAGCTAGCCACGCAAGTCATCCATGGCGGTAAAGCACCGCAGGATCCCGAGGGTGCATTGGTTGCTCCGTTGTATCAGACATCGACATTTAAGTTTAGTCATTCTGACCAGGGTAGTGCCCGATTTGCGGGTGAAGAGCCAGGCTATATTTACAGTCGCCTCGGTAATCCAACTGTTACGCAACTAGAAACTCGTGTAGCCGCGCTTGAAGGCTTTTCAGCAGCCGCCGCAAGTGCTACCGGCATGGGAGCGATTGCAGCGACGACCATGGCACTCGTACGCTCGGGGGATCATGTGTTGGTCTCGGACGCAATTTATGGCTGTAGCTTCGCATTGTTCAGCGATTTATTTGAGCGTTTTGGTGTAGAAGCCGAGTTTATCGATATGGCTGACGCAAGTCAGGTCACAAAGCATCTGCGCGATAATACGCGCTTCGTGTTTCTTGAAACGCCCGCTAATCCACATTTGAAACTACTCGATATCGCAGCAATTAAGACGGCGATGGGTGCTAGTGCAGCCAAACTTATTGTCGACAACACCTTTATGACCCCCCTGTTGCAACACCCGAAGTCATTGGGGGCCGATATTGTGATTCATAGCGCCACGAAATTTCTAAACGGCCACGGTGATGTGGTTGCAGGTATCGTATGTGGTGACGAGGAAACCATCGCCGATATCAAAATGACAACGCTGAAAGATATGGGCGCGACGATGAGCCCGCATGATGCGTGGCTCATTTTACGAGGGCTTAAAACACTCGACGTTCGCATGCAACGACATTGCGATAATGCCGAGAAGGTCGTGAGTTTCTTACAACAACACGAACTCATTAAGAAAATTTATTATCCAGGATTAGCCAGTCATCCCAAACACGATTTGGTGGGGTCGCAAATGCAACGTGCAGGCGCTGTTATCGCGTTTGAGCTACATAGCGACGAGGAGGGCGCGCGGGCATTTCTTGATGCGCTGGAGATGATTGCACTCGCAGTGAGTTTAGGTGATGCCGAGACTTTGATTCAACATCCAGCGTCCATGACGCACTCACCGTATACCCCGGAGGCACGCCAAGCTGCGGGCATTAGTGATACGTTACTGCGTATTGCCGTGGGTTTAGAGGATGCTAACGATATCATTGCCGATCTCAAACAAGCGCTTGATAGTGTTGCCAGCCGCTGGCGTGATTCGGCATAGCCATACAGACTTTAATTATTGATCTACACTTAAATTAGAACAGCAAGAAGAGGCATAACTATGGGTAAAGAGAGTAATTACGTATCCAAACAGCCCGATGCCGAGGGAATCATCCATTGGACTGATGAGGAGAATCAGGTTTGGCACGATTTAGTCGATCGTCAACTTAAGTGCATTCCAGGTAAAGCCTGTGATGAGTACATGAAACGACTTGAACTACTCGACTTGCCAAAAGACCGTATACCGCAGCTGCACGAGCTTAATGAAGTACTTGAGCGTGAAACAGGTTGGCAGGTTGCTGCGGTGCCGGCACTGATTCCGTTTGACGAATTCTTTCGATTGTTAGCAAATAAGCAATTCCCAGTCGCTACATTTATTCGTACTCGGGAAGAGTTCGACTACTTGCAAGAACCCGACATCTTTCATGAAATTTTCGGCCATTGTCCATTGTTGACCAATCCTGCATTTGCCCACTTTACACATCAATATGGCAAACTGGGTTATGCGGCGACACCGAAAGAACGCGTTTACTTAGCACGCTTATACTGGTTTACTGTTGAATTTGGCCTGTTACAAACGGACGAAGGCATCCGCATTTATGGTGGTGGTATTTTATCCTCACCAGCGGAGACAGAATATGCGGTGAACAGTGATAAGCCTGAACGCCATCCACTGAAAGCGTTGGATGCACTGCGAACCCCTTATCGGATCGATATTATTCAGCCTGTGTACTACACCATCAATAGTGTCGATGAATTATTTGAGATTTCAGACATGGATATCATGGCGTTGGTACGCGAGGCTATGGAACTGGGACTCTTTGAACCAAAATTCCCGCCTAAAGACGCGGCATAATAATTAACAGGAGTATTTATATGGCTGCATTAAATCAAGAACACTGTGAAGCGTGTAACGCAGACGCACCGAAGGTCAGTGATGATGAGTTGGCATCGTTGATGCGCGAGATCCCCGAGTGGACGCCGGTGAGTGACGACGGTGTGATGATGTTACGTCGCGAGTTTAAATTCAAAAACTTCCGCCAAGCATTGGAATTCACCAACAAAGTCGGTGAAATTGCTGAGGCCGAGAAGCACCATCCAGAAATTATCACTGAGTGGGGTAAGGCGACGGTGACTTGGTGGACCCATGCAATTAATGGCCTACACAAAAACGATTTTGTTATGGCTGCGAAAACGGACGAAATCTTAAATTAAGCTTAAGATTCGGCAAATAGTTCGATAGAACGTCAAAAACCCTAGCTCAAACGCTAGGGTTTTTCTGTATCCGCGCTTGAATATCCTGTACGATATACTTTACAGATCTCTCAACCTGAACGAATGACATGAGACTAGAGATAACCTGCGATGACCGTTTAGGCATTTGCCTTGATGTATTGCAGATACTTCGCGATCAAGAAATCGATTTAAGAGGTATTGAAATTGATCCGCGCGGAAAGATTTACCTAAACTTTCCTGAACTCGCGTTTGAAGACTTCAGCCACTTAATGCCACAAATACGTCGAATTCCAAATGTTATCGATGTGAAAACCATCCCATACATGCCTTTTGAGCGTGAGCATTTTGAATTTGATTTACTCTTAAGTACTTTGCCGGATCCGGTGATTTCCATCGATATCAAAGGACGTATTGATATCATTAATGATGCCGCAGCACAGTTATTAGGTGCCCCGAAGGACACCCTAAGTGGCGACTATTTGTCGCAATTCATCACTGGATTTGGACTGGCGCGCTGGCTTGATAAACAACCTAAAGAACCCGTGTTTGAAGCGGTTGTGATCAACAGTGCAGAGTATTACGCACAGATATTACCTATTTGGGTCGCTGGCGAGGACGGTAGTCGCTCTTTCGCGGGGGCTGTCTTAACGTGCAAGACCGAACCTAATGTCGCTCAGTGGCAGAACAATAAGAATGATTCTGCCTTTGATCGTTTACTCACTGAAAACGCCGCATTCAAGAAGGTGATTAAAGAAGCGCAGCGTATGGCTGAGTTGGATGCGCCTCTGTTGATAGAGGGTGAGACGGGCGTCGGTAAGGAGTTGTTGGCAAAGGCGTGTCATCAAGCATCAGCGCGCGCCGATAAACCGTTTTTGGCGATTAACTGCGCCGCGTTACCGGACAACGTTGCCGAGAGTGAGTTATTTGGGCATGGCGCAGGCAGCTTATCAGAGCACAGTGCTAAAAAGACAGGGGTGCTAGAACAAGCCGCTGGCGGTACCGTGTTACTCGATTCAGTCGGCGAGATGTCGATTAATTTACAGGCCAAGTTATTGCGCTTTTTAGAGCACGGCGTATTCCGTCGTATCGGCGAAGAACAAGAGGTTAGCGTCGATGTACGTGTTATTTGTACGGCACAAAACCACCTCTATGAGCTAGTTGAGGCGGGGACTTTCCGCGAGGATTTGTATTATCGACTCAATGTGCTCGCGCTGAATGTACCACCACTCCGTGAACGTAAAGCGGATGCCGTGTTATTGGCTGAGCATTTTATTTCGCAAGCTTGTAAATCGCTCGGGCGCAGCTTGGTTAAACTGAGCCGCTCAGCTAAGGACCGTATTAAGACCTATCAATGGCCGGGTAACGTACGTCAGCTTGAGAATACGATGTTTCGTTCGGTGTCCATGCTCGATGGCGACGTGCTCGAGGCAAATGATGTTAAGTTACCCGAAGCGCAAGTAGACGATGATCCGTTAGCCATTGAAATTGAAGATATCAGTTTGGATGAGGCGGTGCGCCGTTTCGAGAGTACTGTACTTAAACGATTGTATCCAAGTTTCCCAAGTACGCGACAACTGGCACGTCGTTTGGGTTTATCGCATACGGCAGTCGCTAATAAACTGCGTGACTACGGAATCGGTAAGCAGCGCAAGAAAAGCCAGTCTTAAATAGCTGTAAACTTTTTACGACACGCTACAACAGTGTGTACAATTAAGTTTACGGCTTATTTATCAAAGTCCATGAGGAGAGCGCGTCTTAACGCGCTCTCTTTTTTTGTAAATAAAAGGTTACAAAGTTTGACGTGGCGCAACGATGGGTAGTTTTTACGCTTTACTCGCTCAATTTAACTAACCCCCCTAAAGTAACGATTACACAAAACAAAAAAACACCCATGTAATCGAATACAGAAGGAAGTAGTTATGAGCGATATGAATTATAACCCACTCAACACCGACGGTTTTGAGTTTGTTGAGTACACTGCCCCTGACGCCAAAGGTATCGCAGCTCTTAAAGACTTGTTTGATAAGTTGGGCTTCACCGAAGTGGCTAAGCACAAAAGCAAAGAAGCGTGGCTGTATAAGCAAAACGATATTCAGTTCGTGATCAATTCACAAGTAGGTGGACAAGCCGAGGAATTCGCTAAAAAGCACGGCCCGAGTGTATGTGGTATGGCATGGCGTGTGGCGGATGCAAAAAAAGCGCTCGAGCATGCGTTAGATAATGGTGCGAAAGCATTCCCAGCAGACCAAGGCGTGATTGAGGACATCCCCGCGGTATACGGTATTGGCGAGAGTGCACTGTACTTTATCGATAACTATCAGGATATGGCCGTTTATACTGACCACTTTGAATTCTATCCTGACTGGCAAGAAAAAATGTCGTCACATGCCGCAGGTCTATATGAAATTGACCACCTTACCCACAACGTATTCCGCGGCAATATGGATACTTGGGCTGGCTTCTACGAGCGTATCGGTAACTTCCGTGAGATCCGCTATTTCGATATCGAAGGTAAACTCACGGGCTTGTTAAGCCGTGCAATGACTGCACCGTGCGGAAAAATTCGTATCCCTATTAACGAATCGCACGACGACAAATCGCAAATCGAGGAATACCTGCGCGAGTATAACGGTGAAGGCATTCAACACATTGCATTGACCAGTGACAATATCTATAAAACGGTAAAAGATTTGCGCAGTATCGGCATGGAGTTCATGGATACGCCTGATACTTACTACGAGAAAATCAATGAGCGCCTAGAAGGTCATGAAGAAGACGTTGAGGCACTTCGCGACCAGCGTATTTTGATCGACGGCGCGCCGATGAAAGATGGCATCTTGCTACAAATCTTTACCCAAACCGTGATTGGTCCTGTGTTCTTTGAAATTATTCAGCGTAAAGGTAACGAAGGTTTTGGTGAAGGTAACTTCAAAGCCTTATTCGAAAGTATCGAAGAAGACCAAATCCGTCGAGGAGTGTTGAGCGATGCGTAAGTGGATCAGCTTTCCCAAACAGGAAGGCGCGCATTCACGACAGGCTCATGCTGACTTTCCTGAGCAGGCGATGTATGAACGTGAAGCGGGTCGAAGTGGATTCTTCGGCCCTGCTACTCATTTCCATCATCAGCACGCACCGACAGGTTGGTCAGATTGGCAAGGACCGTTGCGTCCGCGCGCCTTCGACTTTAATCAATTGAAAGACCTAGACCAAGAAAACCCGTGGTTGGTAAATAATCTGCTTGAGAACGCTAACTGTAAGTTTCGTTTATGGCACTGCCAAAGCAAGATGAACTACCTGGTGCGCAATGCCGATGGCGATGACTTGCTGTTTGTTCATGAGGGCAGTGGTCATGTATTTTGTGATTACGGGCATATCAAGCTGGTTAAAGGCGACTACTTTCTCATTCCACGCTCAACGAGCTGGCGCATTGAGCCCGAAGAGCCTATGCAACTGTTGATGATCGAAGCGACTAATGGTGCGTATCAGTTACCTGAAAAGGGATTGGTCGGTAACCATGCGATTTTCGATCCGGCGGTACTGGATACACCGGCGATTGATGATGTCTTTAAGGCACAATATAGCGAAGAGCAGACGCAAACCTTCGTCAAACGTCACCAGCAGGTTTCGGTGATTACCTATCCGTTTAATCCGCTGGATGCGGTGGGTTGGCATGGCGATTTGGCACCGGTTCGACTCAATTGGCGTGATATTCGCCCGCTGATGAGTCATCGTTATCACCTGCCACCCTCAGCGCACACTACGTTTGTTGCTGAGCGCTTTGTCGTGTGTACTTTTGTTCCGCGTCCAATTGAGAGTGACCCAGGCGCGCTTAAAGTTCCGTTTTATCATAATAATGATGATTATGACGAAGTGTTGTTCTATCACGAAGGCGACTTCTTTAGTCGTGACAACATTGATCGTGGTATGGTGACCTTTCATCCGGCAGGCTTTACCCACGGACCGCATCCAAAAGCCTTTAAAGCGGGTCTAGAACATAAAAAGAAATTCACCGATGAAGTCGCAGTCATGCTCGACACGCGTGATGCATTAGAAGCATCCGACGCGGCAATGAGTGTTGAGAATCCCGACTACGTGTTCAGTTGGAAGGAGAAGTAAAACAATATGAAACTAGCAACCTATCGAAATGGTACGCGCGACGGCCAACTGATGGTCGTCAGCCGTGACTTAACCAAAGCAGTAGCCATTCCAGCCATCGCGAGTTGTATGCAAGAGCTCGTTGATAACTGGGACGAGCTTGCGCCAAAAGCTGACGCGGTTTATCAATCACTGAATCAAGGTGATGTTGAAGGGGCTGTGACATTTGAGCAGCATTTGTGTGAGTCACCGCTACCACGGGCTTATCAGTGGGCTGATGGCAGCGCTTACGTGAATCACGTTGAGTTGGTACGTAAAGCACGCGGCGCTGAAATGCCACCGAGCTTTTGGGAAGATCCTTTGATGTATCAAGGGGGCTCAGATGATTTTCTCGCGCCTCACGATGATATCGAGATGGCAAGCAATGAGTGGGGCATCGATTTCGAAGGCGAAATCGCAGTCATCACTGACGACGTCCCTATGGGGATTGAAGCCAAAGATGCCAGCCAACACATTAAATTATTGATGTTGGTCAATGATGTATCTTTACGTGGCCTGATTCCGGGTGAACTGGGTAAAGGCTTCGGCTTTTTCCAGAGCAAACCCTCATCTGCATTTTCGCCGGTTGCCGTCACGCCGGACGAGTTGGGTGACGCATGGCAAGACAGCAAAGTGCATTTACCGCTGTTATCACAATACAACGGAAAGCCTTTCGGTAAACCGAACGCGGGCGAAGACATGACATTTAACTTCGCGCAGCTGGTTGCTCACGCAGCAAAAACTCGCCATTTGGGTGCCGGTGCAATCATTGGTTCAGGTACAGTATCCAATAAGCAGGGCACCGATCATGGGACAGCGATCGCCGAAGGTGGCGTAGGGTATAGCTGTATTGCAGAAGTGCGTATGATCGAAACTATTCGTGACGGACAGCCCACAACCCAGTTTATGGACTTTGGTGATACCATTCATTTTGAAATGAAAAACGCCGATGGCGAGTCGATCTTCGGCGCTATCGACCAAAAAGTGGTGCAATACAAAGGACCGCAATAATGATGGAACTATACGGATACTGGCGCTCAAGCGCCAGTTTTCGTGTGCGCTTAGGACTCGCATTTAAACAGTGCGACTATACTTATCATCCGGTTCACCTAGTCAAAGATGGCGGTGAGCAACATAGTGAAGCGTACCGGAAACTAAACCCTTCTGAACTCGTCCCGACATTGATTGACGGTGACGTAAAACTCAACCAGTCGCTAGCCATTCTCGAATATCTCGATGATTGTTACCCCGATAATCCTTTGTTACCCACGGAACATGTTGCCAAAGCGCAAGTGCGTGCGCTCGCCTATGATCTTGCGTGTGAGCTGCAACCCGTAACTAACCTGCGTGTGTTGCAATATTTGACGGGCACGCTTAAATGCAGTGATGAACAGAAAGTTGAGTGGATCCATCACTGGGTCACGAAGAGCTTTACCGCATTTGAACAGCGTCTTGCCGATTATGCAGGTGATTATTGCTTTGGAAATTCGGTAACATTAGCAGATATTTGTTTGTTGCCGCAGGTATACAATGCACTCCGATTTAACGTGCCGCTAGACGACTATCCAAATCTAGTGCGTGTGCACAGCAATTTGTTAAAGCTGGATGCGGTTCAACAAGCCTTACCGGAAAATCAACCCGACGCACAATAAAGGAAATCAGTATGCAAAAATCCCGTTTGGTGATCGCACTGAGCGCGGCGCTCGTTACTGCGTCTTGCGCATCCACTCAAAGCACGGTTGCGCAATCTACAACCACTCATAAAGCGCCCACACCCGCGACTTTAAAAGCCGATCCACTGGCTTCGGCTGAAGGCGTGGCTGAACTTACCCTTGAGCAAATCATGGCTGATCCCGACTGGATGGGTCGTTTTCCTGAAAACGCATTTTGGAGCTTAGACGGTCAAGATATCTTGTTCTACCAAAAGCGCGAAGGTAGCGAAGTTCGCGACTTAATGATAATCAAGGGTGGACAAGGTAAACCGCAGGCTGTGCCACTCTCAGAGCAACACCTATATATCGCTGACGAAAAAGAATCGTCGGTAGCGGGTGACTGGTTAGCATACACCTATAAAGGTAATGTGTTTGTTCGTTTTGGTAATGGTGAGGTGAAGCAACTCACACGTGATAGCGAACGTCAGCACAACCTTCAAGCAATGGCGGATGGTTCGCTAAGCTATCAACAAGGTCAGCAGTTCTTCCGTATCGACGTACGTTCAGGTTTGTCACAGCAAATGGCTGATATCCAGTTCGCTGATGAACCACAAGCTAATGAAGCGCCGGCTGACTATATCGCTAAGGAAGAACAGAAGCTGATTCAGTTCGTACAGAAAGAGCGTAAAAATCGTGCCGAACAGTTTGAATATCAGCAGCAGTTACAGCAACAAAATGACACATTAGCGCCGCAGGCGTTTTATCTTGATAAACGTATGCAATGGGTCGATGGACGGTTGTCGCCGAACGGACGTTACCTGTTGGTTGCTATGTCCGAGCCACAGAGTTGGCGCGATGACGGCGATATCATGCCGAACTACATCACAGAAGATGGTCGCATTGAGCCGGAGAAAGTGCGTCGCCGTGTCGCCGATGCAAAACCTCAGCAACATCAGTTAGTGTTACTGGATCTGCAGAAGCATACTCAAACGAGTTTGACCTACAACACGCTCGACGGCTGGAACGAAGACGTATTGGCCGCGGTAAAAGCTGAAAATGCCAAGGCGGAAGGGCAGTCATACGAAAGCAAAAACGAGCCTCGTGCTATTCAGTTGATGGCTGACTGGGGCTGGGAAAACGGTGCGATTCAGTGGAACGAAGAAGGTTCGGAAGTGGCTGTCATGCTCGAAGCTTGGGACAACAAGGATCGTTGGATTGCGACCGTTGACTTCGGCGCCAAACAGTTAGAGCAGCAAGATCGCTTACACGATGATGCATGGATTAATTACACACACAATGAGTTTGGTTGGGTCGATGAAGATACGCTTTGGTTCATGTCCGAAGCGGATGGCTACTCACATCTGTATGCGCGTGATCTTGATCAACAAACCACGCAGTTAACTGAAGGGCAATACGTGGTTGAAACACCGACACTATCGGCTGATAGCAGTCAGTTGTACTTTCAAGCCAATCAACCCCACCCGGGTGTTTATGAGATTTACCGAGTTGCGGTGGATGGCTCAAGTGAGCCTGAACAGCTCACTGACTTAGGTGGAATGACGGGCTACGAATTAAGTCCAACGAGTGAACGGTTATTACTCACGTATTCGACTCCTTTGATGCCGCCTGAGCTTTACGTCAAGAATGCTGATGCGACAGATGAAGCACAGCGACTTACACACACCGTGTCGGAGAAGTTTTTAAGTATTGACTGGACCGCGCCGGAAATCGTGCCAATTGCTTCATCCCACGTAGATGAACCGATTTATACGCGAGTATATAAGCCGGAAGGTTTTGATGCCGAACGTGCTGAAGAGTATCCAGCAGTAGTCTTTATTCACGGCGCGGGTTACCTGCAAAACGCGCATATGGGCTGGTCCGGCTATTTCCGTGAGTTTATGTTCCATAGCTTCCTTAACAAGCAAGGTTATGTCGTTGCCGATCTCGACTACCGAGGTTCGAAAGGTTACGGACGTGATTGGCGCACCGCTATCTATCGCCAAATGGGCACACCTGAGGTTGAAGATTTGGTCGACGTAACGGATTGGCTACAAACCAATGTGAACGTTGATGGCGAGCGCATGGGTACTTATGGTGGCTCGTATGGTGGCTTCTTAACCTTTATGGCGCTATTTAAAGAACCTGGTTTATTCCAAGCGGGTTCGGCGCTGCGTCCAGTGACCGACTGGGCACATTACAACACGGGTTATACGTCCAATATTCTTAACCTACCGCAGGATGATGCGATTGCTTATCGCCGTAGCTCACCCATTTATTATGCGGACGGTTTAGAGGACGCCTTGTTAATTAACTCACCGATGGTGGATGACAACGTATTCTTCCAAGACAGCGTACGCCTTGTGCAACGTTTGATTGAGTTGAAAAAGACCGACTGGGAAACCGCGATTTATCCAGTGGAGCCGCACGGCTTCCGTCAGCCGGAGAGTTGGTTAAACGAATACCGTCGTATCTACAAGCTGTTTGAGGAAAACTTACAGCAGGATTAATCCTGCTGTGTTTTCTGCCTGTTTACGGCGTCAGCTAACCGACGCCGTTGCAGGAACCAAGTCACTCCGCCAGCAATCATGCCGGCTGCATGAATCAAGGCGACATCCGGGCCGACAAAATGGTCAGGTCTAAAGCCTGCTAGCTCTGCAATTACTTTACCCAGTAAAACCACAATGACTGCGAGGTACCAAGGCTGCTTGAGTGTCGCATTGATGAGGCACACTAAAAGCAAACCATGCAGTACTCCCGATAATCCGACATATTCTATCGTCTCTGGCCACAGCCATAGCAGACCACCGCTTATTACACTGATCAGCAGGTAGTTATTGAATAACTGACGCATATCGAATTGGTCATTAAAAATGCCGACGACCAATGCGAGTCCAGCCATATTAAATAGCCAGTGATTCCAACCTAGGTGGAGCAAGGGCGCTGTTACTAAACTCCAAATCCTGTCACTCAATTCAGCACTATTAAATGCGAGCACGTCATGACCGGGCAGCCATTGGATAATCGCCGAAATACAAATGATGAGTGCGGCGGCCATCGCACCACTAGTGAGTGACTGATTTTTATTCATAAGCGTTTGCCTGTTACCCTGTAGCTCCGTATGATAGAAGTCACTACTTGTACCAGATGTTAGGGCTATCATGAAGTCAATTAATACCTCGCATTGGATTTTATCGTCTATCGCGGCTGCTTTACTCGCGGCTTGCTCACCCGCTCAATCCGGTGCCAGCGCAACAGCTGCTCCACAAGATTCAGAACCGAAACAAGAAGCGCGTGAGCCTGAGATGGCTACGGGGTTTGCGGATAAAAAAGCGGTCGTAACGGATCAGTTTATGGTCACCGCTGCTAACCCTCATGCAGTCGAGGCAGGTTATAAGGTGTTAAAAGAAGGTGGTAGCGCTGTTGATGCCGCTATCGCAGTACAAGCCATGTTAGGTTTAACCGAGCCACAATCCTCTGGGATCGGTGGCGGCGCGTTTATTCTTTACTGGGATAACGAGCAACAAAAACTGTATACCATTGATGCTCGCGAAACGGCTCCTAAAGAGGCGACGGAAGCTTTGTTTCTTGACCAAGACGGTAACGCGCCACCTTGGATTGAGGCAGTGGTCGGCGGGCGTTCAGTGGGCACCCCAGGTGTACTGCGTGGTTTAGAGTTGGCGCACGATAAATGGGGAAAGTTGGATTGGCAGCCGCTGTTTAAAGACGCCATCGATTTGGCGGAAACAGGCTTCGAAGTCTCCCCCCGACTTGCCAAACTCGTTAAGAGTGAGATTAATCCTGGTGTTAAGAAACTGCCAATCATTGCCAACTATTTATTTCCCAATGGAGAGCCTGTTAAAGCGGGTTCCACATTGGTCAACAAGGATTATGCTGAAAGCCTGAGCTTGATAGCCGAACAAGGAGCCGATGCTTTTTACCAAGGCCCCTTGGCTGAAAAAATTGTTGATGCCGTACGGCATAGTGCTATTGCGCCAGGCGTCTTGAGCACCAAGGACTTAGCCGAGTATCAGGCTGTCATTCGAGAACCTGTGTGTGATGCTTATCGCCAGTATCAGGTCTGTGGTATGGGTCCGCCTAGCTCTGGCGGTCTAACGACGCTACAGACATTGGGTATTTTGCAAAACTATGATGTTTCATCGTGGCAGGTGAATGGCGAAGAATTTGCTCATTATTTTACGCAGGCGTCGCGCTTAGCATTTGCTGATCGTAACCAATGGATCGCCGATCCAGATTTCGTTTCGGTGCCAGTGGAAGGGATGCTCAATGATGAATATTTAAGCAAACGCGCGAAACAGATCGGGCGTGAAGATATGGTTAAGGCGAAACCGGGCTTATATCTCAAACCTGAGTACCAACAAGATATTGCTTACGAACGACCTAACACGAGCCACATGTCAATCGTCGATAGCGAAGGCAATGTGATTTCCATGACCACGAGTATCGAAATGGCGTTCGGCTCAACGGTGATGGTTGAAGGCTTTATTTTAAATAATCAGTTGACTGACTTTTCACTGACGCCGATGGATGAAGCTGGACGTAAAATTGCGAATCGTGTGCAGCCTGGTAAACGACCGCGCAGTTCAATGTCACCAACGATTGTGTTAAATCAATCGGGCGACCAGGTCGTTCATGCGTTGGGATCTCCGGGGGGTAGTCGAATTATTAATTATGTTACGCAAACCTTGGTTGGCTTGATTGACTGGAATCTTAACATGCAACAGGCCATTGACTTGGGTCATGTGACTAACCGAAATGACTACACAGCCTTGGAAAAAGGGCGCGATATTGCAACCTTGAAAGCGGTATTAGAAAAACGAGGCCATGAAATAAAAGTTATCGACTTGAATAGCGGTATTCACGGCATTACCCGCTTGCCCAACGGCCAACTGCGAGGCGGGGCAGATCCTCGTCGCGAAGGGATCGTAATGGGTCAATAATTCGTGAGTTATCTATTAAAAATATCGTCTAATGTTGCTGCTATCGTGATATTGCTTGGGTTGGTAGGGTGCGAGCCTGCCAACCAAGAGATCTATACCGATAGAATGGGGCACAAAACGAGTCAAGAAAATCAGAGTAAAATGCACGCGGCATTGAGTTTCTATTATGCGATTTATCGCGAAGGGGATATTAACAAAGCCAAGAGTTTTACAACTGATAGGCTGGCTAAGTTGTTAACCCATTATGGCTCCGCGAGCGCGATACAGCGCTATGTCCTCAATCGTTATTTTGATAGCGTAGAAATAGAGATTGACCCAACATCGTTTACGCAATATTTGAACCGCAAAAATGAACAACGAGTGACATTAGTTTTCCAAGGAACTTATAACGGAGAGCAGGTTAAAGATCGGCGTGACATTGTCCTTGTCAGAGAAAAAGAGGGTTGGTTAGTGGATCAAATACTTGACCCACGTTACCGACCATAATCTAGACTTGCTTGGGTGTGTCTGTGTACGGCGGCCATCCAAGTGGTTTACCTGCAAGTAGGTGCAAGTGGATATGATAGACTGATTGGCCGCCATGTTCGTTGCAGTTCATCACACAGCGGTAGCCGTCTTTTGCAAAGCCAAATTGAACCGCAAGCTTACTCGCGACCAAGTATAGATGCCCTACAAGTCCCGCATCTTCCTCTTCAATATCATTGATGGTGGCAATGGCTTTCTTTGGAATAATTAATAAGTGTACGGGGGCTTGCGGGTTGATATCTTTGAAAGCGAGCGCGTGATCATCTTCATAAACAATATCCGCAGGAATCTCGCGATTGATAATTTTGGTGAAAATCGTTTCTTCTACCATAACCTTATATCCCTTATAAGTTTGTTACCCTCATGGTACATTTAGGTCGTTGGTAGGGCAATGGATCAACTGTGTTTTTGTAAGCCGGCCAATGCGGGCGCACTAATTTGACGCAATAACGACTGGTTTACGGTTGTGCGATCAGCTAATGGGATTAAACAACTTTCAGCAACATACGTTTGAATCGATGAGTTTTTAACTAAAATAAGATACCAAGGCTGTTGCTTATCGGCGCCGGATAGAACCCGCTGTTGGTACCATTCATCGCTCAAACTAAATACTGCGTCAACATCGACAATAACACCCTCATAGCCGTATAGGCAGTGCTTTATGGGTTGCCCTAAATTAAAGGACGCTCGAACAACCGAGCTTTGCTTGTTACAGGCCACTTTTTCTCACCCTACTCGTGTAATTATATTTTCTTATCGGCAAGTCTGTGCTATTCCTGAATGTAAATAATAAAACATGATCGAGGTGCGCTCATGCATGATGACGATAAACGAAGCGACCGACGAGTACCGGTCAGAACATCGGCGACAATCGAGTTGGATGGGCGGCGAGTATCAGGCGCCTGTAGTGACTTGAGTGCACACGGTGTTCTGTTAATTTTACCTGAGCGACTGAATGTGGGAACACATTTTGATGTAGTGGTAAAAGCCGCAGGCGGCGGAATTGCAGATTTACGAGCCACCGGCATGGTCGTTCGCGTTGACGATGCCGGTGACGAAGGTTATGAACACGGATGTAAGCTCATCGATGTGTCATAACCTGACGATCTACATGACGCGCATGCCGGGTTTAGCGCCTTCGTGTGGATTTAAGATATAAATTTCATCTTTACCAGGACCGGCGGCCAGTACCATCCCCTCTGATAAACCAAAACGCATTTTACGTGGAGCCAGGTTGGCAACCATAACAGTGTGTTGGCCAATCAATTTCTCAGGTGCGTACGCCGATTTTATTCCCGCAAACACTTGGCGTTGCTCACCACCCAAGTCCAATGTCAATTTCAGCAGTTTGTCTGCGCCTTCAACGTGCTCAGCATTAACAATCAGTGCCACGCGCAAATCAACTTTTGCGAACTCATCAAAATTAATGGTTTCTGCAATAGGTTCTTTGGTGAGCTCGTCATTGGGCTCGGCGTGAACTGCTGGCGATTCGTTCGCCGCTTGTTGCTCTTTTGAGTCTTCTAACATCTGCTCAATATCCTTCATTTCTACGCGCTGCATTAACGCCTTAAATTTATCAATAGGATGGTTGGTTAACACTTGTTTGTGGCTATCCCACGAAAATTGGTCATTTAAGAAATGCTGAACCGACTTGGATAGTTCAGGTACTACCGGTGTTAAATAAACCATCAAGATGCGGAATAAATTGATACCAAGTGAACAAATATCATGCACTTCACTGGCCGCATCAGGATTTTTAATCAGCTGCCACGGTTCTTTATCGGCAATGTACTGATTTGCGCGATCAGCCAGCGTCATGATCTCACGCATTGCTTTAGAGAATTCGCGCTGTTCATAGAGTTCAGCAATCTCAGTACCCGCATTTTGGAAATCTTCCAATAGAGCGGAGTCAGCGACCGACGCCGAAAGCTTCCCATCGAATTTTTTGGTAATAAAGCCGGCACAGCGACTGGCGATATTAATCACTTTGCCGACTAAGTCGGAGTTCACTCGCTGGGCGAAATCAGTCAAGTTAAGATCTAAGTCGTCAATGCGACTCGTCAATTTGGCTGCAAAGTAATAACGCAAGTATTCTGGGTTTAAATGGTCTAAGTAGGTTCTTGCTTTGATGAAGGTCCCCTTAGACTTGGACATTTTAGTACCGTTGACGGTGATAAAGCCGTGCGCCCAAACGTTAGTCGGTTGACGGAACTGAGCACCTTTTAGCATCGCTGGCCAGAATAAGCTATGGAAGTAAATAATGTCCTTGCCAATAAAGTGATACACTTCTGCGGTGCTATCAGCTTGCCAGTAGTCGTCCCAGTTGGCGTTCCCGGTTGTATCACAGTAGTGCTTAAAACTACTCATATAGCCAATGGGCGCATCTAGCCAGACATAAAAGTATTTATCTTCGGTGCCTGGAATTTTGAAACCAAAGTAAGGCGCATCGCGCGATATATCCCAACGCTGCAGACCTTGTTCAAACCATTCGTTTAACTTATTCGCCATTTCACCCTGTAGTGAACCAGAACGCGTCCAGCTTTTCAGCATGTCGCCAAACGCAGGCAAGTCGAAAAAGTAATGTTCTGATTGGCGTAACTCGGGTGTCGCACCAGACACCACAGAACGCGGATTCTTGAGGTCTGTTGGAGCATATGTCGCACCGCAAACGTCACAATTATCGCCATACTGATCTTCAGCACCGCATTCTGGACAGTCACCCTTTACGAAGCGATCGGGTAAGAACATTTTCTTCTCAGGGTCGTACAGCTGCTCAATTACTTCAGTCTTGATATGACCGGCGTCATCAAGACGTTGGTAAATAGTTTCTGCTAACGCTTTGTTCTCTTCACTGTGGGTTGTGTAATAGTCGTCAAAGCCGATATTAAAACCCGCAAAATCTGTTTCATGCGAACGTTGCATATCGCCTATCATCTGCTCTGGCGTGATACCTAGCTGTTGCGCTTTGAGCATAATCGGCGTGCCGTGTGCGTCATCAGCGCACATATAGTGGCATTCATGACCCCGGAGTTTTTGAAAACGAACCCAAATGTCCGCTTGGATATAGCCTAAAAGATGACCAATATGAATTGGACCGTTCGCGTAGGGCAACGCGTTTGTCACCAAAATTTTACGATCAGTGTGGCTCATGCGAGAATTAGCTTCCATCAGTGTTATGATTAGATAATGCTAAATATTATCATAGGATACGCATGATACACAGAGCCAAGAGGTGGCTGATGAAGTCGTTTTCAGCAAAAAATGAACAACTGGCAGCCTTACTGTCTGATTTAGCCCATCCTGCCTGCGAACACGGTATTCCAACCGATTGGTTATGCGTCGATAATGACGCGCAGGCAGTAGAGTTAACGTTTCCTTTCGCGATTGAAAAGTCATCGTTATTGAACGCTATCAATGATGACGCTGAATTAAGAACGTGGACATGGACCATTAAATTCCAGGTGCAACGGCTCGCCAACAGCAAACCTGACCAACCCATGAAAACCGGCAATGTTATTGTGGTATCGTCTGGCAAAGGTGGTGTTGGGAAGTCATCCGTGAGCGCATCCTTAGGCATTGCGCTCAGTCGGATGGGTGCGCGTGTTGGGCTGCTCGATGCTGATATTTATGGACCCTCAATACCCACGATGTTGGGTCAGCCGGATCATAAGCTAGAAGTAAAAAACGATAAGTTTCAGCCTATTCAGTATGAAGACCTAGTCGCCAATTCGATTGGCTATCTAGTCGATGATAACGACGCCACTATTTGGCGTGGACCGATGGCCAGTCGGGCGTTACAACAGTTGTTTAACGACACTGATTGGGGCTTATTGGACTATTTGATCGTTGATATGCCACCCGGTACAGGCGATATTCAACTGACGATGGCGCAACAATTACCCGTTACAGGAGCGGTGGTTGTTACAACGCCACAGAATGTCGCACTTAAAGATGCCGAAAAAGGTGTCGGCATGTTTGAGCGCCTTGAGATACCCTTGATTGGTGTCCTAGAAAACATGAGTTATTTTGAGTGCGGTCATTGTGGTACGCAGTCGCATTTGTTTGGACAAGGCGGCGGATTAAAGCTGGCTCATCGCCATGCTGTCGCCGAACTAGGTCAATGGCCATTGACGCCGGAATTTGGCGCGCAACTGGACGCATTAAAAAAGCAACATCAATTAGAATTGACAGAAATTCAGCGGCATACCGCTCAACGAGTAGTAGCAGAGCTTTATTATCTGAAGTCGCATTCGGCGAAAAATTAAGGAAAAGGGGATGTTATGCGCTTAACGGATCGTGAAATAGAAAATGCCTTAGCCGAGGGTCGAATCGGTATCGAGCCTGCTCCAAGCAAGCAGAACATCTCGGGGGTCACGCTCGATATTCATCTCGGTAGTGAATTTCGTGTGTTGCAGGATCACGCTGCAGCATATATTGATATCAGTGGCTCGCGTGCAGATATTGAGGCGGCTATTCATGAAGTCATGAGTGATGAGATTAAACTAAAGCCCGATCAAGCGTTTTTTATCCATCCTGGTGAGTTTGCTTTGGCGGTTACCTACGAATCGATTCATTTGCCGGATGACATGGTAGGTTGGCTTGATGGACGCTCTTCGCTCGCGCGTTTGGGCTTGATGGTACATGTTACCGCGCATCGCATTGATCCCGGTTGGAAGGGGCAGATTGTATTGGAGTTCTATAATGGTGGGAAGTTGCCGTTAGCGCTGCGTCCGGGAATGAAGATTGGCGCGATCAGCTTTGAACAATTGAGCGGCCCTTGCGAACGCCCTTATAACAAGCGCGCAGATGCTAAATATAAAGATCAACAAGGGGCTGTCGCCTCGAGGATTTCAGCTGATGGCGGCTAAGCCGCCGTTCTGAGATGACCGAGTAGTTGTTCAAGTTGAGCTAATAAAACGCCAGTATCGTGCCGATAGTAGACGTCTTTATCCGATGTTAACTCACCGAGTTGCGGAATCGCGAGTGAAGCATCATGGAAGTTAGTTAACACGGCATCGACTACTGGCGCACCCACATGATGTTCCAAAAATCGTAATTTTTCACTCACGCACAACGACCCTGCAGGACCTTTCTCATGTGCGAGGTTATCAATAAATACGACGTAAGCCTGTGTCTTGGCGAGTGCGTGAGCAATTTGCGGCACCAATAGCGGTGGTAATACCGAGGTTAGAAAGCTCCCCGGTCCCAGAATCACCAACTCACTTTTGCTTATATGACGAACGACCTCAGGTGTTGCTACCGCATTATTCGTCAGTTTCAAAGAACGTGGTAATTGCGGCAAGCTATCGATTAGAATTTCACCGTGGCATTCCATGTTATCGTGCGTCAGTGCCATAAGATCCGTTGGGCATTCCGACATGGGAAGTAACCGGGTGTCAACGTTTAACAATCGGCTAAGCAAGCGAATTCCATCGGAGGGCCGGGCACTGACTTGATCGAGTGTGTGTAGAAGCAAATTACCAAAGTTATGACCTGCGAGCGGGTCTTCGCCAGTAAAGCGGTAATTAAGTACCTGAGCGGCTAAGGGTTGTTCAACTAATTGCGACAAGCAATTACGAATATCGCCCCACGCGATACAATCATGAGATTGACGCAAAAGACCGGTCGCACCGCCGTTGTCTGTTGTGGTCACTACCCCGACTAGGCGATGTTTTAAAAACCTTAATGACGAAAGCACACGGCCCAAACCATGGCCGCCGCCAATGGCAGTAACGCGTTTCAGCGTTGAAAGTTGCATTGAATTAACCCAGCAGTGGTATGATGCATGATAAAAGAATATGTAAAACGATAGCGCATTTAATCTCAAATGCGCAAGTCTGATAGCATTCGCAGGGAGTTTTATGAGTTTAGTGCTAAGCCAACAGTACGCCGAAACATTCCCCAACTTGGTCAGTCAGCATCGAGTGGAGCCCCTTGATAGCGCGCGAATTAGGCTGTTCAATCAATCACTTGCGACTGAGCTCGGCTTAGCTGATAGAACGGTCAACGCGCTTCGTGAGTGGTGTTTAGGTAATGTAGCGCAAGTGGGTCATGCGCAGAAATATGTTGGGCATCAATTCGGTGTGTTTAATCCAGATTTGGGTGACGGACGTGGTGTATTGCTCGGCGAACTGTCAAATAAAGCCGGTGAGTTAAGCGATTTGCATCTTAAAGGCGCGGGACCGACGGCTTACAGCCGAGGCGGTGATGGCCGTGCAGTTTTACGATCTAGTCTGCGCGAGTATTTTGCTAGCGAAACATTGCACCATTGGAACATTGCGACGACCCGTGCACTTGCCTTAGTCAGCTCGCACCAGGGGGTACAACGCGAACGCATAGAGCCCGGGGCAATGTTAGCACGCGTCGCTAAAACTCATGTGAGATTTGGCCATTTCGAATACTGCTATAGCGAACGTTTGGTCTCTGAACAAAAGCAACTTTGGCAACATGTCATGCAGCGCTGTTGGCCAGCACTTGTTGACGCTGAGCCGGTTGAGCAGTTTCGTGCAGTGGTTAAAGCGACCGCTGAGATGATTGCGGACTGGCAGGCGTTCGGCTTTATTCATGGCGTGATGAATACGGATAATATGAGTATCTGTGGCGAGACCTTTGATTTTGGACCGTATACGGTATTCGATACCTTTATTCCTCAACAAATCTTTAATCACACTGACCAACGCGGTCGTTATGGCTTTCTGCGCCAACCGAGCGTTGGTCTATGGAATTTACAACGATTGAGCCAAGCACTTTCGCTGATATTTCCTGTTGATGCGTTGGCGCCTGTTTTAAATGACTACGAGGATTTCTTGCAACAGCACTATCTTAAGCGAATGAGAAAGCGCTTAGGTCTTGCGCCTGGCGACGATGCTGATGCCTTTAAATTGGTCGGGGAATGGATGGGTCTCATGCAACGCTTTGAGTGGGACTTCCAAGGCAGCTTTATCATGTTGCAAAACATTGTAAGGGGCGAGCAAGCTATGCCGAATGATACACTTTTCAAAGCGTGGTATGACAATTACATGGGCTATAACGAACGACAACCCGAGTTGAGCACTATGGCTCAGTCTAATCCTCATGTTTCGTTACGTAATCATCATCTTGCTGAGGTCATTACACAGGCAGAGCAGGGCAATTGGGCGCCCGCGGTAAGCTATTTGGCGGCACTTACCGGAGAGCCGTTAAGCGCTGAAGAACTCAGTCATTGGCAGCAACCACCGATGCAAGGCGAACAGGTCAATTCACTGTCGTGTTCGAGCTAGCAGCATTGCGCTTTGTAGCGGGATAAGACACAATCAAGGGGTTACATCTAAGGACGATGAATCATGATTAAAGTAGCATTGATAGGCTGGTTAAGTGCGCTGAGCGTAAGTGCTGTAGCGCAACAGTGGTCGGTACCCGAACCACAAAATTTTGAACAAGGGCACGTGTGTCTCGAAGGCGTTGAACAGCCCATTACGGTAGAATTTGCGGACTCGATGGCTCAGCAGGCACGCGGCTTAATGCAGCGTACGGAACTGGGTGAGTACTCGGGGATGTTGTTTCGCTATCCGAATCAACGCCCGGGCGGATCGGGTTTTTGGATGTACCAAACCCTTATTCCACTTGATATTGCCTATTTAGCAAAGGATGGCAGTATCGTAAAAACGTTTACGATGATGCCGTGTGGTAGTGATGACCCACGTCAGTGTCGCAGTTATGCACCCGGAGAGCCTTATTACAACGTGCTTGAGCTGAACGCCGGTTTCTTAGCTAAACATGATATCCGAATGGGCGATCGTGTGCATATCAATCCACCGCTCAACGAAAATGAGCAGTGTCAAAATAACTAAAAAGGGGAGAAGCGATGAAACCACTGATCATAAGCGCGGTGGCATTAGCCGTGCTCACAGCGTGTGGTCCGCAGCAGTCGCAAGATACGTCAGCAGCGGAACAAACCAAGGTTGATAAGCAACCCGCTGATTTGAAAGGGTCAGCATTTAATCCTAATTTTCGGGACTACCTAAAAACGATTTCGTCAGACGAATTTGAAGGACGCGAACCTGCATCTGCGGGGGAAGAAAAGGTCGTATCATTTATTGAAAACCACTTCCGTGAGTGGGGCTTAAAGCCAATTGACAAGGAAAACGATAGTTATCGTCAACCGTTTCCACTGGTCAAGATCATGCCGTACAAAGTCAGTGATATGACCTTTAGCGGTGACAACGCGCCTGAAGCCATGAAGTATCGTACTGAGATGATGGCTTGGACTATGCAGGTCACAGATGAAGTAGATCTGAGTGACAGCGACATGGTGTTTGTCGGCTACGGTATCGTGGCACCCGAATATGACTGGAATGATTATGAGGGTCTCGACGTTGAAGGTAAGACCGTGGTGATGTTTGTCAACGATCCCGGCTACGCGACACAAGATCCTGAGCTCTTTAACGGTAATGCGATGACCTATTATGGTCGTTGGACCTATAAATATGAAGAAGCTGCACGTCAAGGCGCGGCGGGTGCTTTGATTATTCATGAAACGGGTCCAGCCGGTTACGGTTGGGGCGTTGTTGCAGGTGGTTCGCCCGTGCGTTTCGACTTAAAACGCGAGAACAACAATATGGATCGCGCTAAAATCGAAGGTTGGATTACCAAAGACAGTGCCGAAAAGCTGTTCGCAAAACAAGGTATGACGCTTGAAGATGCGCGGCAAAAAGCCTTAAGTGATGACTTCGAAGCGATGCCGTTAAACGCGCAAGCATCGGTATCGGTTAAAAATAAGTTTGAGTTCTTAGACACCAATAATGTTGTGGGTTATATCGAAGGAACCAAATATCCGGAAGAACATGTCATTTATATGGCGCACCATGATCACCTAGGTACGGATCCTGTGCGAGAAGATGATCCCATTTATAATGGTGCGCAGGACAATGCGTCTGGCACAGCGGGCTTACTCGCCATTGCTGAAAAATTCGCACAACAACCTGCGCCGGAGCGTTCTATCGTGTTTGCAGCGGTTGGCGCCGAAGAGAGCGGCTTGTTAGGTTCAGCGTGGTACGCCGATCATCCATTGTTCCCCCTTGCAAAAGCGGTCGGTGGCATCAATATGGATGTTATGAACGTTTATGGTCCTATGAAAGACCTCGTGGTCATTGGGTACGGGAACTCAGAAATGGATGAATATGTACAACCGTTTCTTGAGGAGCAAGGTCGTTATTTAACCCCTAATCCGACACCGGAAGCAGGCTTCTTTTATCGCTCAGATCATTTCAATTTGGCGAAAAAAGGTGTACCGATGCTGTACGCCGAAGGTGGTAATGACCATATCACGAAAGGTAAAGAGTGGACTGAAGAGCAACGTGCTAAGTATGTCGCTGAGGCGTATCACAAGCCAGCCGATGAATATAACCCGGACTGGGACTTACGAGGAACGCAACAGGATTTATCAGCGTTCTATCAGTTAGGGCGTTCGTTGGCAAACTCACGCGACTGGCCGCAATGGGCTGAGGGTAATGAGTTTGAAGCGATACGTAAAGAAACCGAAGAGCAGCGTAAGTAATCTGTTTACAGGCGGAACGGATTGTTAACGGTGTTGTCCTAATTACTAGAGGATTGAGGAGTACCTATGAATCAGTACAAAAACCGAATCTATGTCCGCCAAGCCAACTCGGGCGGTAGTGTAGTGGGCCGAATACTCGGCATCATTATGCTACTTGCCATCGTCGGTTTCTCGATTGCTTTTGGCTTAATCGTTCTTGCTGTGGGCTTTGTCTTGTTGATACCGGTGATGTGGAAGCAACGCCATGCGATTAAGCAAATGTGGCAAATGCGAAAGCAAGCCAAACAGCAGTTTGAGCAACAACGGCAAGCGCAGCAAGAAGCAGAGCGTCATTACTCTGAACGACATAGTGAAGGCTCAGTTATTGACGGTGAATATAAAGATTTATCTGATAAAAACGATAAATCTTAATTCTTCGTATATAAAAAAAGCCCAGCTACTGTAGCTGGGCTTTTTTGTGTCTTGGGAATTATTACTCTTCTTGCTGCTTAGGCGGGAACACCCTACGCACTGTATAGAAGAATAAAGGTACGAAGAAAATGGCCAGTATCGTACCACCTAGCATCCCCCCGATAACACTCGTACCGATGGCGTTACGACTTGCAGCACCTGCACCCGAGCTCAGCGCTAACGGCATGACACCAAAGATAAACGCGAGTGATGTCATAAGTATCGGACGCAGACGTAAGCGAACGGCTTCGAGTGTCGCTTCCAACAGGTCTTTACCTTGCTCTTGTAAGTCCTTGGCAAACTCAACAATCAAGATAGCGTTACGCGCCGACACACCAACGGTTGTCAACAAGCCAACTTGGAAGTAAACATCGTTTTGAATACCGCGCAGCATCGTTGCGATGACGGCACCTAAAATACCCAAAGGTACGACCAACATGACTGAGAATGGAATCGACCAACTCTCATATAGTGCGGCTAAGCACAGGAATACGACAAAGATCGAAATCGTATACAGAATAGGGGCAAAGTCACCCGATTGTTGTTCCTGCAACGAAGTACCGGTCCATTCATAGCCAATACCGTTAGGTAGTTTACTGATCAATTGCTCCATCGCCATCATAGCTTCGCCTGATGAGTAGCCAGGCGCTGCTTGGCCTTGGATCTCCATCGCCGAGACCCCGTTGTAGCTCTCAATACGCTGAGGACCGTAGGTCCATTCCCAGCTAGCAAAAGAGCTGAACGGTACCATGTCGCCTTGGTTATTGCGGACATACCATTCACTTACGTCTTCCGGCAACATGCGCGCATCGGCTTCACCTTGCAGGTAAACGCGCTTAACGCGACCACGGTCAATAAAGTCATTGATATAAGATGAACCCCAAGCCGCACTGAGCGTGTTGTTGATGTTCTCAATGGTGAGACCTAGCGCAGTGGCTTTCTCATAGTCCACATCAACTTTAAGTTGCGGCGCATCTTCCAAACCGTTAGGACGAACTTGTTGCAGCATCGGGTTCTGTGATGCCATACCGAGCAACTGGTTACGCGCATCAAGCAACGCTTGGTGGCCTAAGTTACCGCGGTCTTGCAAGTACAAGTTAAAGCCAGTGGCGGTACCTAACTCTGGAATAGGAGGGAGGTTGAAGGCAAAGATCATGGCTTCTTTAACACTGGCAAAGAAACCAAATGCACGACCAATCACATCTGTCACGTCTTGGCTTTCGTTACGTTCACTCCAATCTTTCAATCGCACGAACGCAATACCATTGTTTTGACTACGACCCGAGAAACTAAAACCAACCACTGAGAATACCGACTGGACGGCGTCTTCTTCGTTGAGGTAGTAGTTTTCGATGCGGTCCATCACAGCAACCGACTGCTCCATTGTAGAGCCAACCGGTAATTGCATTTGGGTGAGGAATACACCGCGATCTTCATCCGGTAAGAAAGCCGATGGTAAGCGAGTAAATAAGAACGCTAATACGGCAACTAAGCCAAGATAGAGAACACCAACACGGATACTGCGGCGCAGAATGCCATGCACACTGTCGCGATATTTGATGGTGGCTTTTTGCAATGTGCGGTTAAACCAGCCTAGTGGTCCCCAGCCGCCATTCTCTTTCTTTTTCACTGGCTTGAGCAAGGTAGCACATAGCGCAGGAGAGAAGATAATTGCGACCATTACCGAGAGACTCATCGACGTGATGATGGTCAATGAGAATTGACGATAAACCGCCCCTGTTGCACCCGGGAAAAATGCCATCGGTGCAAATACAGCGGCCATGACCACACCAATTGCCACTAACGCGCCGGTGATTTGTCCCATCGACTTAATGGTGGCTTGTTTGGGTGACAAACCCTCTTCAGACATGAGTCGTTCAACGTTTTCCACCACAACGATGGCATCGTCTACCAGCAAGCCAATCGATAACACCATACCAAACATAGTCAGGGTATTGATTGAGAAGCCAGCAAGCGCCATGACGCCCATGGTACCCAAAATAACCACCGGAATCGCAAGGGTAGGGATGAGGGTTGCTCGTAAGTTCTGTAAGAAGACAAACATCAACACAAATACGAGAATGATGGCTTCAATCAGTACCCGAGCCACTTCGCTTATCGAGATCTTAATAAATGGTGTGGTGTCATACGCCGTCACCATTTTCATCCCATCAGGGAAGTAGGGTTCTAGCTCAGCAACGGTTTGCTTAACGGCTTCAGCTGTTGCCAACGCATTGGCGCCGGTTTGTAACTGAATCGCCAAGCCAGTGGCAGGCTTACCATTATAGTTTGCTTGAATGGCATAGTTTTCTGCACCGAGTTCGACACGCGCGACATCTTTCAAACGGACCTGCGAACCATCGGGAAGCACTTTAAGAAGAATATTCTCGAATTGATCCGGTTCTGACATTCGCGTCTGAGCAATGATCGTTGCGTTTAAGCGTTGTCCCTCAACTGCGGGGGCTCCACCTAATTGACCAGCGGCTACCTGAGCGTTCTGTGCGCGAATGGCAGACTGCAGTTCAGCAATAGTCATATTGTAATTGACTAACGCATCGGGTTTCACCCAAATACGCATCGCATAAGGTGCGCCAAAAATTTGAACATTACCAACACCCTCGGTTCGAGAAACGGCATCTTGCACGTTGGATGCAAGATAATCGCTTAAGTCGGTCTGTTGATACCGGTCATCTTCGGCGACCATAGCAAGCACCATCAAGAAAGAGCTGCTTGATTTACTAACAGTAATACCTTGCTGCTGCACTTCTTGCGGTAACTGAGGCGTCGCTTGAGATAGCTTATTCTGCACTTGAACCTGTGCAATATCCGGGTCGGTACCCGAGGCAAAGGTTAAGCTTACTGTAGCACTACCGGCGTTACTCTGTGACGAGAAATACAGCAGGTTATCAACGCCTGTCATATTTTGCTCAATCACCTTAGTTACCGTATTGGATACGGTCTCGGCGTTAGCGCCTGGATAGTTAACTTGGATTTCTACCGCAGGTGGTGCAATGGTTGGGTACTGCGCGATAGGGAGCTGAATCAAAGAGATCGTCCCCGCGAGCATCACCAATATTGCAATCACCCACGCAAATATGGGTCGATTTATAAAAAACTTGGCCATTCTGTCGTTCCCTTATTTGGAAGCTGGCTGTTGACCTTGTGACACAGTCACTTGTGCACCGGGTCTAATTTTCTGAAGGCCGGCGGTGACAATACGGTCACCGGCGTTGAGCCCGTCGCTAATTAACCACTCGTTGTCGATAGCACGTGCGGTGGTCACCATACGTTGCTCGACTTTATTTTCATCATTAATTAGCATGACATAAGGACGGCCGCGGACGTCGCGTGTAACCGCCTCTTGTGGAACCAAAATAGCGTTATTCAAGGTACCTTCGCTGACCTTCGCACGTACGAACATGCCTGGGTATAAGTTATTCTCAGGGTTAGGGAATTCAGCGCGGAGTAAAATCGCGCCAGTGTCTTGGTCAACGCTAACCTCAGAGAACAGCAGTTCACCCTGAGTTTGGTAGTCTAAACCGTTCAAACTCAGTGAGACGGGCGCATTACCATTTTTATTCGCCTCAATGCGACCCGATTCAATCTCTGCCTTGAGCTCGAGGAACTCGCGGCTTGACTGATTGATGTCGACGTATATCGGATCAAGCTGATTGATGGTCACCAAGGGCGTGCTTTGCGAAGCTGTCACCAAAGCGCCTTCGGTAACATTAGAACGTCCAACAATCCCGGTTATAGGCGCTTTAACCTTGGTGTATTCCAAGTTGATTTTGGCGCGTTTAAGCTGAGCTTCTGCTAGCGCAAGAGCGGCTTTGTTTTGTAAATACGTCGCTTCAGCCGAATCAAATTCATCTTGACTCACAGCCTTATCTGCAAGCAGTTCTTTTAAACGCTTCTGACGTAATTCTGACACTTTAAGTGCGGCTTTAGCGCTTTCAAAATCGGCTTGAGCACTGGCGACCTCAGCCTGATAAATGGCTGGGTCGATTTGGTATAACTGCTGACCTTTTTCGACTTTTGTGCCTTCCACAAACTTACGTTCAAGCAGCACGCCGCTCGCCTGCGGACGCACTTCCGCCACGCGGTAGGCAGAGGTACGGCCGGGCAATTCGTTTTGAATTTCGACAGACTGCGTTTTGATGGTTAACGCTTCAACTGGCACCGCTTGTTGTTGTCCACCTTGAGCAGCGGCTTGCTGCTCATCACTACACCCGTAAAGGGTAGCGGAGGTGAGGGCAACAGCGAGCACCGCTGCAATAGGAGTATTCCGCTTTTTCATGAACGACCTCTAGTCATAACTATTATCATTTAACGTTTTTATTATACATACATGCTTGTATGTTTGTAAATTTAATATGCGACGGGTAGCACGATCTTGCCGATAGCTTTTCCCGATTCAAGCAGTTGATGTGCTTGTTTCAATGTGCTTGCCGACATTGCGTTTAAGCGTGTGCCCTCGGTTGAGCGGATTTGACCGTTGTTTATAAGCTCAGATACTTGATTCAAAATATCTCGTTGAGCGCTGATATCAGCGGTTTCAAAAAGTGAACGTGTGTACATAAACTCCCAGTGTAAGCTGATACTCTTTTGCTTGAGTAAGCGGATATCTAAAGCATCCTCTGGATCATCAATGATGCCGATACGGCCTTGCGGGGCTATTACTTCGGTTGCCGTTTCAAAGTAGTCGCCGCTGTGGGTCAGCAGGGCAATATCCGTAGGTTGTGGTAAGCCTTCGAGCTGCTGTTTGATATCGCCATGATGATTAATCACATAATCGGCGCCGAGTTGTTTTACCCATGCTTGTGTTTCGTCTCGCGACGCAGTAGCAATCACGGTGACATCGGTCAATTGTTTGAGTAACTGGATCATGATCGAACCGACTCCGCCGGCGCCGCCAAATATAAGTACACAGCGCTGCTCATGTACTGATGGGTGATTTAATTGCAGACGGTCAAAACTGAGTTCCCACGCGGTCAGTGAGGTTAAAGGGAGCGCTGCTGCCGCGAGATCATCGAGTGATTGTGGAGCGTGACCGACAATACGGTAATCAACGCAGTGATATTCCGCATTACAGCCTGGCTTGCTAATGTCGCCAGCATAGTACACACGATCACCGATTTCGAAGCCACTTACGTGTTTCCCTTTATTTTCGACAATACCTACAGCATCCCACCCAAGAACTTTATAATCATCCGCTTGTCCGATACGCATGCGGATTTTGGTATCTACAGGATTAACAGCGACGGCGGTTACTTTTATTAAAAGTTCGTTGTCACCCACACTTGGCTTTGGGATTTCGATATCTACAAGCGCCTCTTGTTCGGTAATGGGGAGTGATTTTTTCACGCCAACGGCTTTCATCTGGTTTCTCCTTTTCGAGTAAGTGTGGTACACAATATGACTATACTACGTGGATTTTTCATTTTTGATTATTAACGAGAGAATAATGAATCATAAGCTATTCGTTTTATTACTAACTTTAGTCCCTTTGTTGGCGACAGCCCAAACGCCAGACCTCAACCAAGATGCTAAAGAAGCGCAAATTATCAAAACCATTGACGACTTGCGCGCGCAGCGTGGTGTTGAGTTTAATTATCATCGCGAATCAAAAATCGGTGATACGACACGAGTCGAAGAGTATTTAGGTGCCAACGAAGACGGCTATCGCTGGCAGCTAGTCAGTGAAAATCAACGAGCGCCGAGCAAAGAGCGACTTGAAGAATATCGTCAAATGCGTGTCACAGAAGCGAAGGCGCGTGCACAAGAAGAGGGGCCTAGCCAATCACTCGCCGACTTAATTATTATTGATTCGCTCGAATTTATTGGCGAATCGGTTGAAAATGGTCAGTCCGTTTGGCAATTCTCGTTTAAACCCAAGCTTGATGACTTTTCTGAATTTGCCGATGAAATCGAAGCGCGCATCACCTATTTACCCAAAACTGATTTACTGCAGCGCATTGCATTAAAAAATAAAAATGAATTTTCGCCTGCGACTTCCGTAACCGTCGAAGATTTCTCAATGGAAATTGAATTTCAGCGTTTTGCTGATGCCTATACCGTGCCAGTAAGCATGAAACAAAATGCTCAAGGGTCCTATTTGTTTTTTAAAGACTTCCATGACCAAACCTCGCGCACGTATTCCGATTACTCCTTGGTACCGAGTGCAGACGAAAGTAATGATGAAAACGAGCTGAGCGCGGCTAAACCTTGTGGATCTTCAGATAGTAAAGGCAGTCGCACCAGTTCGTGTTGAGCAAAGGTCTTATCAATTTCCTCAAGATAGGCAGCTTCTTGGACACGTCGTTTGGCAAGAAAAGCACCATCGGCGTCTTCAGGGAGCACGCGATTGACAAAAATACCACCGACAGGTAAGTGCTCAGCGCGCAACGCTTTCATAGCACGCTCAGTTTCTTGTATCGGCAAGCGTTCTGGCGTCATGACAAATACAATAGCGGTATGCTCAGCATCTTGTAATACACGGCGAGTACGTTGAAATAAGCGTTGCCGATTCAGCAATTGTTCGCTTACTGCCTTGCTGCGTTCAGATAAACCATCACTGGCATGTTGGTCAGGGTTGGCCATTGGGTTATGGACATCTTTGCCGGACTTCGGCGATAGGTGTTTGAGCACACCTTCGAATTCCTCTGAACGGTTTTGCGAACGCAACATACCTTGTGTCCAAGCGGCCATGGCTTCCGGTAGCGTCAGTAAACGTAAGGTGTGGCCTGTAGGTGCCGTATCAAAAATCAATAGATCGTAGTCACGCTCCGATTCATCAATCAGTTTCGCAATACGCTCGAGTAGGGCAGCTTCCTGCGCCCCAGGAGATTGCTTCGATAAGCGCATCTGGCGTTCAACTTCAGGAAATAAATCAGGGTTCGTAAAACGCTTCATTTGCTGCGTGACACGGTCAATGTGCGCGTTGACTTCACGATCAGGGTCGATTTCGAGTGCGGTGACACGCTCGCTAATTGGCGTGAACTTATCACCAATTTTTATATCAAAAGCGTCCGCGAGACTGTGTGCTGGATCCGTTGAAACAACGAGAACGTGTTTACCTTGCTGAGCGGCGAGCAGGGCAAGAGATGCCGAGACTGTGGTTTTTCCGACCCCACCTTTACCGCCGACCAATACTACTTTACGGTCGAGAATCGACTTCATAAAGACACCTTAAAGTCGTGGGCTAACAGCAGCGGAAATGATCCAGAGGTGAGTGTTCCATTCCCATGCGTTGATGCCAATCATGAAAACGCTCCAGCATTAAAGGCTGGAGCTCTAAAGTGTAATAGGATGCGGGGTTAGGAACCCCCATCATTTCGGAGAAGACCAGCATCATGAACAAATCATCTTCGTCACGCTTGGCGCGAGCGATCGCTGACCGATAGGGGGCGTTGTAAAACTCGTTTACCAGTTCACCCGCACGGCTCAACCACTGTTGAATCGATTTAATGTTCATGTTGCGCATGGTCTTACTCCTTAAAGTCTCTCACTAAGACTTCTGCTCTTTCTTAAGGTTCGACAGTGCGGACGTGGCCTCTAGAGCGATCCATACAGCGGCAATCAGTACCACAATATCTAAACCGAACAAGAACCAGTTCTTTTCCATGTAGAAACCTTTTAACTGAATGAACAGCGCGAACACTGTCATAATCAGCAAGAAAATCAACGGCAGTAATGTCACGTACATTGGACGACCTAAGCGTACCAACATGACTGTGATAACCATCAAGGTCAAGCCTGCAAGTAATTGGTTAGTGGTACCAAACAGCGGCCAAATCGCTAAGCCACCTGAACCGTCTGATCCCGCACCAAAGGCGAGTGCAACACATGAAATGACCGCCAACAATGTCGCCGGCAACGCTTTCTGCATCCAAGAAATATTGTAGATGTTACCCCATTCTTGGAAGATATAACGCTGTAGACGCAAACCGGTATCCATCGTGGTACCAGCAAACAAAACTGCCATCACTGTAAGCAAAGTTTCAGCAATTTCATTATCAAGACCGACACCTTGGCTGATAATATTCGCGCCACCCTCTACGAAGGCCGCTACACCACCTTGCCCGAAGGAGCTGTAAACAGCTTCCCAGTCGGCTAATGTCGCAAAACCAGCACATGCTGCGATAATGGTCGCAAGTGAGAGCGAGCCTTCACCAATTGCACCGAAGTAACCCACAAAACGCAGGTCAGTTTCTTTATCCAGTTGCTTAGATGTCGTGCCTGAAGCGACCAAACCGTGGAAGCCGGAAATCGCACCACAAGCAATGGTAACAAACAACAGAGGCAACATTGACGGCGTATTTTCTGGCAAATTGGTATTGAATGCTGGAGCGGTCATGTCTGGACCTAGCAATAGAACCGCAGCATACAGCAGGATCAGACCGATAAACAGTTGCAGACCGTTGATATAATCGCGCGGCTGTAACAGCATCCAAACGGGAAGCAACGAAGCAATGGCAGCATAACCAAATAAAATAAGAACCCAACTTGCGTTGTCTGTCAGACCGCCCATTGTTTCTGGCAGAGATAATGGCGCGGAAGGCCCGGCCCAAATCAGTAAATAGAGTGCAACAACGCCTAAAATTGAGATGGTACCGAGTCCCATCCATTTTCGGAAAATAATTTGGCCGATGATTAAGGCAACGAAAATAGCGCCCCAAACAGGGATGACAGAACTTGGAAATTTAATCAAGAGGCCAGAGATAGCCGTGGCAAATACCGCGTTGACCATGAGAAGCACAAGGAAGATAACGATCATGAACAGCGTCTGTGCGCGCTTGCTGACCACGTCACCTGTTAAGCTACCCATTGATTTGGCTTTATTTCGGTTACTTGCCCAAATCGCACCTGCATCGTGAACACCGGCAAAGAAGATGGTGCCAAAGATGACCCACAGGAATGCGGGCACCCAACCCCAAATCACCGCGATGGCTGGACCAATAATCGGTGCTGCGCCGGCTACGGAAGTAAAGTGGTGACCCCAAAGTACATACTTATTAGTTGGGACAAAGTCCACACCGTCTTCAAATTCATGAGCGGGTGTTTTGAAATTTGGGTCTAGCTTGTAGATCTTCTCAGCGACGAATTTTGAATAAAATACGTAGCCCAAGAACATCGCAGCTAGACCCAATAGCATCACGAATATTGCATTCATGGATGAAGCCTCTTGTTGTGGTTGATTTTGAGATTCGCTACCCATTGTAGCGCAAATTCAACCCCAACAGGCATGCGACTAACGTCTAATAGACGTCATATCAGTTATCGACGTCGTTTTCCAAGCAGTCCCATGATAATAGAAATAGCGAAAAGAATAATGAAGATGTAAAAGATAATCTTCGCGATTTCAGCGGCCGCACCGGCAATACCACCAAATCCAAACACCGCTGCCACGACGGCAATGACCAGAAAAATCAGAACCCAACGTAACATAATGTCTCCTTATTTTTTTAAAGGTTCACTATTACGTTAGTCGTAAATTGAACGGTTGGATCAAAATTTTAGAAAAAAAGCCGTCATATTTTTCATATGACGGCTTATATATATTGTTTCAAAGCTTAATTCATTTAGTGAGCGGCGGCAGCCTCGTCGGCGGCTGCTTTATCCTTGATAGGATCCGCATAGGCTTCAATAGCCGGGGCTAAATAAATCGCGTTACTCAATAGCTTTGCCGTGCCCCAGAAAAACGCACGGAAATTAACGTTGTCGGCAAACCCAATGACACGGCCTTCACCTAAGCGGTGTGCGGCAATGTTAGTTTTACCGGCTAACACCGCTTGGTTGCGCTTGTCTGCATAACCACTGAGTAGCGGCTGGTCACTGTATTGAGCGACACTGACAAAGGGGCTTTGTGGAGCCTCCATCGCATTCAACTCGTCTTTAAACACGGGCATGCTGCGATGAGGGAAGCCAAACATTAATGGGTTTTGCGGATCAATGTCCATTTGGAAAATAGCGCCTGCGATACGGCGTTGTGCGTAGTAACTATCACGGTCTTTATAAGTCAGGCCTGCGGTTGAAAACGCATCACTAAACGTTTTGTCTTCAACAAACTGAGTGTAGAGTAAGCCATGGCGACTCATCCATTCAGCGCCACCTTGTTGGCCAATTAATACACCGCCTTGACGCACCCAATCAGTTAACCGCGCTATTTCGCCGTCAGAAAGCGTGTAATAGCTACCATCCACCAAAATGATGTGGCTGTAGCGGTTTAAGTCAACGCGACTGATACGGTCGGTATCGACCATCGATAGTGGAAGACCTACGTGGCGATCAAGGTAATACCATGCTTCACCCGCTTCATAAAGGTTCACACCATCGCCCGTGAGCATCATTACGCTGGGTTGTTTTACCGGCTGAATACTGCGACTACCTAAATCGATACCTTTGGGCGTGAGACCGGTTTTTACCGAGTAAACGGTAACATTTTGTTGCTCAGCGATATTTTTAACCGCCGCGACTACATTCGACCAGTCTTGATTTTGGTAAGCGCGCGTTACAACCACCGAACCAGCGGATAAGTTAGCCGTCTTACCATTTAGTGTCGGTAGGTGCAAAGGTTTATAACTCTGACGTGCGTGGACACCTTGTTCTAACAATGCTTGCAGCATCGCAGGGGCCTTGTAATCATACCAATCAAACGCTAATGCGTACGCGTTGGCGTTGATAGATACGGCATCACGCTGTGGTGCATTCCACGCCGTATCATCAAGACTGATACGGCCACGGTAAGTCGTGAACTGCGTGTTAAATGCCATTGGCAAAGTCCAGCCAGATACGTCATAAAACGTATTGTCTGGGAAATCTTTTCGCGTGCTGAAGATGGCTTGAATCAGACCGTACTGCGCTTGCTCGGCAGGGATGAAGTAACTCAAGCCTGCTTTAAACCGCTTGTTGTTAGTTTCAACATCACGTTCTACACGATAACCGTCGATACCATGTTGTTTAAGCAACTCAACGAGTCCGCTAAGACGGTTTACATCATTCGCACCAATCAGGTAGCCATCAAAATTCGCATCATCGCCGGCTTCTATCGCGTCGTCATAAACACGTTCTTGGAAGTCAATAAAACGTTTTTTATTCGCATGAGCGCCATAGAGCGTGCTCAGCGATGTGATGAACTGGTTACGAATGGTAAACGGGAAGCTGACTTCACCATTAACTGAGTCTTGCAGGTGGCCGCGGCTCGATGCTTGTTCGAATAACACGCCCACAGCGCCTTGGATATCGGGATAAGTCGATCCTTTGCCGTAGTAAAAGTCGTCAAACGACTCTTCCGTGTAATAGAGGTTGCCCAGGTTATCTAACGAGTCGGCATGGGCCGCCGCCAAAATTTCAGTAAGACGCACGTTTTCATCCGGTGTTAACGGGTTCTTGCGCGAAGGGATACCGGGTTGAAAGAAAAACGTGCTGTTCTTGCCCATTTCGTGAAAGTCAGTCAGAACGTTGGGTTTCCATTTCTGGAAGTTGGCGATACGAGCCCGTGACTCTGGGTGTTGTAGCAATAACCAGTCGCGATTGAGATCGAACCAATAGTGGTTTACACGACCACGGACAAACGGTTGGACGTGTTCACGAGACTGCGGATCGGCAACGAGGTTTTTGCTGCGGTGTTGGTTTGCCCACTGTGCAAAACGTGCCAGTCCGTCAGGGTTAAGTGATGGATCAAGCAGTACAACGGTGTCTTGTAATGCTTTATCGAGCGCCGGGTTTTGAGCCGCAGCCAGGTAATAAGCAAACAGCAGGGCCGCATTTGAGCCACTCGATTCATCACCGTGAATGCTGTAACCCATATACAGAACTAACGGCGTATCGTCGTCCGCATCACGATTAGGATCAGCGGCCGCCAAATGCTGTTCGCGCACCGCATCGATGTTTTTTTGATTGTCGGGCGATGTGATGGTTAATAGCAACAAGGGACGCTGTTCATGAGTACGTCCAGTTTCTTCAATCGTGATGCGATCAGATGACTCTGCCAACTGATACATATATTGTACGATTTGATCATGGCGCACATGCCATTCACCGACTTGATAGCCGAGGGCTTCTTCAGGGGTCGGAACCGCAGGATCATACTGCACATCTTGAGGAAGGTAGTAATCCAATTTAACGGGGTCGGCTTGCGCTACACTCACGGTAGAACTGAGTAATGCGACGCCCGCCAAGCAAGTCCTTAGCGCGTTTTTCAGCATTTGTTATACTCCTAGTTGTTTTAATATAACTAGACTAACAGAAATCCTACTTTTGCTGCACGGCTTTCGTTTAACCGTATAAAAGATGCCATTAACATCGTAAATCACGGCTTAACTTGCCTCGCTATCGGTTGTTGCAACGAAATCCAGGTGTCGGTTGCTTGTACCTCTTTGATGACCTGAATTCGATTGATCAGAATATCTTGTAAATCCTCAATTGAGCGCGTCATCAGCTTTGCAAAGATATTGTAGTGACCCGTCGTGTAATGCGCTTCGGTGATAGCGTCGACATGAGCAAGTTTCTCGATTGCTAACGGATAATCGCCTGCTGTCGTTAGTGTTATTCCAATGAAGCAACAGACGTCGTACCCCAATTTTTTGGGATCAATGGCGAGCCGGGTGCCTTTGATTATGCCCAGCTTGCGCATTTTCTCAACGCGGACATGAACGGTCGCGGTACTTACTTTTTGAGTTGTCGCCATGGTTGCATACGACACCCGCGCATCATTGAGTAATGTTTCTAGGATAAATTTATCGAGATTATCTAATTTATAATTTTTCATGTGAATTAGGCTTATTTATTGGATTTAGTTTAAATATATATTCATTTAGATAAAAATTATTTTTTAGTTTAGCATAAATGAATAAATACTATTGAGTTTTTGCTCTCTTCCATGGTTTTCTGTTTCTACAGTCATCACGCAATTAATCGATTCAGGAGTACTTTATGTGGGAAGGGTATTTGGCAAAACAACAAAAAATTGACTTCATAAAACGCGAGTTTCTCTCTCGGCTATGTCGGCAGATGCAGTTAGTTAAATGTGAAGGACCATTACTGACAGAGCAGGGAACGGGGTTACAAGACGATCTATCGGGTATCGAACGCCCCGTTGAGGTCAAGGTTTCGGCACTGCCAGACAAACAATATCAAGTGGTACACTCGCTCGCTAAGTGGAAACGTCAGCTACTCGCTGATTATCAAGCACCGGTGGGTCAAGGTATTGTAGTAACTATGTCGGCGCTAAGACCGGATGAAGAAACGCTCGATGAAACGCATTCAGTATTTGTTGACCAATGGGACTGGGAAAAAGTGATTGCTGAAGAGCAGCGCAGCATGCAGTACCTTAAACAGCAGGTACAACTTATCTATGCAGCGCTTACGGCAACAGAGGGTAAATTGCGAGCAATTTACGGGGGGCTGTCTATCCTGCCGCGGCAATTGACCTTTATTAGTAGTGAGACGCTGCGCGCGGAATACCCCGAGCTAACAGCTAAACAACGGGAAAACAAAATTACTGAAGCGCTCGGTGCGGTGTTTGTTTACGGTATTGGCGCACCACTTAGCGATGGTAAAAAGCATGATGAACGCGCGCCTGATTATGATGATTGGAGCACGCAAACTGAACACTTCGGCACAGGCTTGAACGGTGATTTGTTGGTATGGAGCCCTAAGCTACAAAAAGCGATTGAGCTTAGCTCAATGGGCATACGTGTTGATGCAGCGGCGCTTAAAAAGCAACTCGAACTGACCGAACAGACAGATCGCTTAAAACTGGCCTGGCATCAACGTCTAGCTGCGGGTGAACTGCCATTGACCATCGGCGGTGGCATCGGACAGTCTCGAGTGGTGATGTTACTTTTACAAGCGGACCATATTGCACAAGTGCAATGCGGTGTATGGCAACCCGGCATCCAAGAAGCACTTTAATACGTATCTGAGTGCTGGATTCAAGTGGAGCATTAGGATGAAGGCACTTAATGAAGCTGATATTTCACGCATTATTGAAATGGCGTGGGAAGATCGCACGCCGTTTGAGGCGATCAACGAGACCTACGGTCTGAGTGAAGACCAAGTGATTAAGTTAATGCGCAAACAGCTTAAAAGAACCGCGTTTAACAACTGGCGTGCACGGGTATCGGGTCGAGCGACCAAGCACCGTAAAATTCGAGGTTTCGATTACGGACGAGGCTATTGTCCCACTCAGTACAAGCAGTGATGACCGTGATAGAATAGCGAGCATGCGCGAATATTTTAGAAATGGTCCACCTCATCGCGGTGGCGCGGATGTCAGCTTTGCAGACATCGTTAAACTGTTTGGATTTAACTCGGTACGTATCGGCCGGTGGGTCACTGCGCATGAGCAGCAGGTGGCTGCCAATTTATTTTTCGATGCTTTATGTGACTTGCAGATGATACTGGGCGTCAATGAGTCAGTGATATCACTACGCGGTAGTTTGTCGATCAACTATGGAATTGGCGGTCGGCTCGGTGCCAGCGCCCATTATATCCCTTCACGGCGGCTACTGGCGCTAGCGAAAAATGCAGGAGGAGGCAGTTTAGCGCACGAGTGGTTTCACGCCTTTGATCACTATATTGCCTCACATCTATTCAGCTCAGCCACGCAACCAGGCCGGTTCGCAAGCAAAGTTTGGCTGCTGAATGAGCCCGTGCGCCCGCACACTCTAAATGAACGGCTTGTGTTGGGGTTTCAGCGATTGTTCCTATCATCAGATGGACAGTCAGCAAGTGCTCTAATGAAACGCTGCATGGCTTTTGATAAGGCTGAAGGAAGCTACTACTTTTCGATGCCGGAAGAGGTTGCGGCACGGTGTTTCGAACGGGTTGTTCAACAGCAGACACTGAAAAACCAGTTTCTCGTGGCCGGTACGTTAAAAAGTAAAACCGCTGAGCTCGGACTTTATCCAAAACAAGACGAGGCCAATGCTGTCGCTGAGTGTTGGTTAGACTACTTTCAGTCACTGGGGCAGGCGCTAAGATAGTCACTTGAACACAATCCCATCGCTATCGACGATAAGCAAATTATGCTAACCTGAGCAGCCCATTGAGATGCTACCAAAAGCGAGGCAGTACGGTGCGTATTTTAATTCGTTATTTTTTTAGATTGGTGCGTTTAATCCTCACACCTTTTATGTTGATTATGGAAAAACTAACAACGCCGAAAGGCGTTGAGCGCAGCACGGATGCTCAAGCGCGTGTCGAACAAGAGTGTAAGCAGTTAAGTTTGTATCAATTTAAAACTTGCCCATTCTGTATTAAGGTTCGGAAAGAGATAGCGCGGTTAAACTTACCCATTGAATTACGCGATGCACAGCACAATGAAACTCATCGCGCCGAGCTTAGCGAGCAGGGTGGACGAGTCAAAGTGCCATGCTTACGCATTACCCAAGAGAGTGGTAACGCACAGTGGATGTACGAATCCGATGATATTATCCATTATTTGCGAGCGCGTTTTGAACACGCTTAATCGTCTCGCCACTCGTTGTAACGTTGCTTTTTAGCTAGACTACGCTCGACGACTAGCATCGTTCCTGCGGTCAACATCACGATAAGACTGACAGTGTAGAGTTTCGGGTGTTGACTCAGGAATGTCTGTGATTCGCTGAATAGGGTGTTAAGCCAATCAGCGACAACAATAATGGCACTAATGAGTGCAATACTGACAGCACTGTAAATGCCCGCAGCCCATAGTTTACGGCCTCGAATGCGTGTGTTGTGCGCCGCACTCATAGTATTCCAGTCTGATGATTTCATAAGGCCTCCAGCAGAACGCCGCTTTTCCATTACGTATATCAAAATTATAGTTCGACTCATCCGAAGTCACTTGTGACATTCGTTAGATACGCTATACCAAATTGGAATAGTGGGTATCCTGTTTTGAGTAAAATTTCTATTAACAATTACTACGAACAAGATCGTATTTAGGATTGAATATTTTTTAGGGATTGGTCCAATGCAGCGCCACACCTTGTTCTTTATTAATATGCACAAAAGCATTTTGATGAAATCGCTGATTAAGCGGATAGGCTGAAGCGAGCGGTAAATCTGCAATCGCAACGCCGTGTTCTACGGGCCAGTCGCATTGAGGGGCGAGTGCGGAACTGTGGAAAAAGCGAACGCCAAGATGATGTAACTGTTGCGTCAGTTGATCATGTCGTCGACTAAATGTGGCGCGATCACAGCGTTGACTGCCTGGATGATCAACCGTAATGATCGTCAGTGAATGACAGCGCGTCATGTCTAATATACGCTCAACAAACGCCTGCTTTGATAGGGTCGAGAGCGTATAACGGCGTCCCATGATATCGAGTCGATAAAGAGCCTCCTCATAGACGGTGTTCAGCGAGCTTCTGTTAACCAATGGTGAAACTGTCCTTAACCCACTGGTGTGCTGTATCAAAGTCACCCACCAATGTGCCTAAATTACGTCCTGATCGGTTCAACAGGTTATCACAAATCAGACGACTGCGTTCTGGTTGCATATGTTGGATAGCGAGCGCCGCCTGCGTCAACAGTGCAATTTCATCAACTAGACGACGTGCATTAAACGGCGATGGCGGGTACTTTTCAAGTTCTTGCTGTAACCGCTCAACTACTGCGTCATAGCGACTGTATTGACCGCAGCTACGCGCAATAAAACTAAACCAGGTCGACAGTAACTTGGGATCTTTTTCGCAGGCGCGCAGTACGTCTAAACATTGAATGTTACCGGAGCCTTCCCAAATCGCATTTATCGGGGCCTCTCGGTAAAGTCTCGGCATGGGGGTATTTTCCATTACGCCCATACCGCCAATGACCTCCATTGCCTCGTAGGTTACCTGAGGTGCTCGTTTACATATCCAATATTTCCCGACAGGAACGAGCAAGCGTGCTAAGCGCTTGGCTTCGATGTCGCTGCTATCGAGCCACTGTGCCACCGTCAGTGTCCAAAGTAGCGCACATTCACTTTCCATCGCCATATCACATAGAAGATTAATCATTAATGGCTGCTCGATGAGCCGTGCGCCAAATGCGCTTCGATAGTGACAATGATGCAACGCTTGCACAAGGGATTGCCGTAACAAGGCAGACGAACCAATCATGCAGTCGAACCGTGTCATTGCAACCATATCAATAATGGTACGCACACCTTTACCTTCGGAACCCAGTAAACGGCCTTCAACATCATTTAATTCAACCTCACACGAAGCGTTCGATTGATTGCCCATTTTTTGTTTGAGCTGTTGAATATGAATGCCATTGCGTGTGCCGTCCTCACGCCAGCGCGGCACAGAAAAACAGCCGAGCCCGTGCTTAGTTTGTGCGAGCATTAAAAACAAGTCGCTCATGGGTGCCGATAAAAACCACTTGTGGCCGTTCAATAAGTAGACTTCACCTTCACCGGTGGCTCCCTGTGGTGTCGCGTGGGTCGTATTGCTACGCACGTCCGAACCACCTTGCTTTTCAGTCATTCCCATACCCACAGTCAAAGCTGACTTTTCATAAAATGGAATGTCGCGTCCATCGTAAAGCGGTTGCAAAAGCTGTTCTTGTAACTGTGGATATAATGGGCTTTGCTGGATTACAGGAATTGCAGCAAACGTCATGGTAATCGGGCATCCATGCCCCGCCTCGAGCTGGCTATTTAAATAATAACGAATCGTTCGTTCTACATGGGAGTAGGGTGACACTGAGCGCCAGACACCGTTGTGTAACTTCTGCTCCGCCGCAATTTGCATCAGCTCATGATAACTGGCGTGGTAAGCAATATGATTAATGCGTTCACCGTAACGGTCATGGGTAAATAATTCAGGCGGATAATGGTTGGCAGCATAACAACGCTCAATATGTTGCGCGCTACCGAGCAATGAGCCTAGCTTAACCCGTTCATCTTGTTCATTGGATTCAGCAAAATATTGAGCGCACTGCTGCAAAAAGCGATCACTTTGATAGACATTATAGTTGATGAGGTAAGGTGGTTGATTCAATGCCATAGTATTCATTGCTCGATGTTAATTTCGATTATTAAATTCCGGACGTGGTCGATCAGCACCTAGCCAAAGATCCAGAGATTGGCGGAAGTCAGAGTCACTTCGGACCTGCTCAATCACACGGTTCATGTTGCTAATCGCATGCTGCCCCCATTGGTTATTACTGCAGCCGACAGCGCCAATTATGACTGCGTCTTTGTTTTCTTTGATAGGAATAAATACGAGCGGTTCAAAATCTGGGTTCGTTTGATCCTCGGTACGTTGGAAGTAGGTCATCAGCATCTTATAATCAAGCGTGTAATCAATTCGCCCTGCGGCAACCATCGCCATCAAGTTCATGTGAGCCCCTTCGCCAGAGACTTCTTGGAAGTGCTCTGACGGTATTAAGTAGTCCTCGATGATGGGTTGTAGTTCACCATAACGTCGCTCAATCGGCTGAGCGAAACGATAGTCGCTCTGCGCTAGGGCAGTAAACGATAATGGCTCACCGAATGCTTTAATAAACCGTTGAGCCTTTGATGCTGTCGTGATGACACCGTGTGGCGGGTATACATGTGTCGCATCTGAGAAAATAAAGTCTTTGTTGTAATCACTGTCTTTGATTAAGCACGGGAAACATAGGTGTTGGTTTTTGCGCATTAACATAGTGATTCGGCGCGAGGGCAATTTACGCTTGCTTTGAGACAGCGCCGGCAGTTCGCGTTCAAAGGTATCCACTAAGGTATCGCAAAAACCCGCTTTTTCGTATTCACCTTGCCAAATATGAAAAGGGGGAGAGACATTAATGCCCCAGATAATATCATCGTGTTGATCAGCAATAGCCCATGTAGATGCACACAACAGAAGTATAAATAAAGATGCTTTTAGCATAGTACCTATCATAAATGGGTTCTCTACGTGTTACAGTCATATCTATCGTCGATTTTTGGTAACAAAAAATCAATATATTTTAAAATGTAAGTTATAGGGACAAAAATGACAAAGATCGTTTTCAATCACGGCAAAGAAAGTGGTCCTTGGGGGCATAAAATAAGGGCCCTCGCGAAGGTTGCAAAAAGTCGAAGCTTTGCTGTGGATAGTATCGATTACCAAGATCAAATGGACCCAGATGATCGTGCGGATCGATTGGCTCGTTACTTAGATGATTATCAAGGAGATCGAGTTATCTTAGTCGGTTCGAGTATGGGGGGATACGTTGCGCTGGCTAATAGCGAGCATGCTAAAGCGATGGGTTGCTTTTTAATGGCACCAGCGCTGTACATGGGAGGCAAAGTCGACTTCGATACATTACGTCCGAACGGTTCTGTCAGTGTGGTCCACGGTTGGCGAGATGATATTGTCGATTGGCAACACAGTGTTAAGTTCTGTCAGCGCATTGCCGCTGAACTGCACTTAATTGACGACGATCATCGGCTCGTTAATCGACTTGATATTGTCGTACGTGACTTTGAGCTTTTTTTGGAGAGCATGAAATGACTGGCTTTGTAATCGATCCTCGTTTAGCTAACGACTCTATTTTGCTGGCGCGGGGTCCGCTGTCACAACTCCGTTTAATGAAAGCCGCCGACTGCACTTGGTTTTTGTTAGTGCCTGAAGTTAATGAGATCAGTGAAATAACGCAGTTGTCGGAAAGCGAGCAGTTTAATCTTTGGAAAGAAAGCCAAGCCTTGAGTGAATGGTTGTTACACACTTATCCGCAGTGTAAGTTAAATATCGCCGCTATTGGCAATGTTGTCAGCCAACTGCATGTCCATCATGTTGTTCGTTATTCGGATGACCCGTTTTGGCCAGCGCCGATATGGGGACAAAAAATGGAGCGTCAGCATTCAATCCGAGATATCGAAGCAATCCAAAAAGAATTGAGTGCTTGCTCTAAATTTATTTCAGTTGAGGCTGATCGATAACCTTGCAAACAACGTTTGATAGGGCATGAAAAAACATTCAGCACGTTTACATCTCAAGCAGATGACCGAAAAAGCACATCGCGAAGCAGAGCAGTCAGGGTTAATGAAGCCGCTGATGGGAGCGCACGTGTCTAACGAAGACTACCTGCAAGCGCTTAACGGTCTTTACTCATGGCTAGAGCGGTATGAGATGTGCTTACAGACTTGGTTACCCAAGGACAATCAACGGCTTTTTGAATACTACTATCAGCCGCGCAGTGGTCAGATTTTAGCAGATATTCATGCGCTTGGAGGGTTTACGCCACCACCTAATATCCATCATGTTAATGCCGTTTCCATTTATCAGGCGCTTGGTTATGCCTATGTCATTGAAGGGAGCACACAAGGCGGTCGAATGCTCAGTCAACGCCTTAACAAGGTTTTAAATCTTGAGGGCAATGCATTAAGTTATTTTAATTTTTACAGGTATCGCAGCTGGCAACGATTTATTGAGATGTTCGAGCGTTTTTCGTTTACCAATGAGCAACTCAACGAAATGACTTCAGCCGCTGTGAACGCCTTCGCGTCGTTGAATTCGATTGCACAACGCATAGAGCAGCGAGATAGCACAGTAGCAGTGGGTTAATTTAGGGTGGTATGAGTGGCTGATAATACTTCGATTTCCTATGAAGAGGCGATGAAGAACTGTGCCAAAGAGCCGGTGCATGCACCGCAATGTGTGCAGGCAAATGGGATGTTACTGGCAGTTGATATTAAACGGGGCGGTCAGATTATTGCTGTCAGTGACAATAGCGATGCCGTGTTAGGTTGTTCGAGTGACGCCTTAATGGGGTCGTCATTGGCAGAGTGCATGCCGAGTGACTTTCTAACATCATTCAAAGCCGCAGACGAAAAGTTAAAGCAAGGGTCAGACTACGAAATATTTGCGTGGGAAGCGGGTGAACAATCGTTTTTTTCCCGTATTTATTATAGCCAAGCTTGGTTAGTCGTAGAAACTGAGATCGACGTGACTGATCCTGGGTTAAAGCGTTCCTGCTATTTCGACCGAGCGTTACTTGATATTTCGAACACAAATACTACGGAGCAAACGCTGCAAAAGTTATGTCGCTCAATTAGTGAGTTGAGTGGTTATGAGCGCGTGTTGGTTTATCAGTTCGACGATAGCTGGAACGGTCGCGTAATCAGCGAGCACACAACACGCGAAGATATCGAGCAATATATAGGGCTCAGCTTTCCAGCCAGTGACATTCCAAGCCAGGTTCGAGCGTTGTATCACGTTAACCCAATCCGTTATATCGCCGATGTGGATGCTGAGGATGCGGTGATTGTGTATGCCGAAGAGCTGGGCTCCATGGCACTTGACCTATCGCTTGGTACGATCCGAGGTAAGTCACCCATTCATACAGAATATATGAAAAACATGGGCCTACAGCGCTCGATGTCAGTGGCTATTTTTGACCAGAATCAGCTGTGGGGTTTAGTTTCGTGTCACGGCGTATCGGCGCAACCGTTATCTTATTCGACACGGCTTAATATCCACTCTTTGGTCAAGCTCGCCGAACAACGGTTAATGCTACAAAAACAATTTGAAGCCGATCGGTTTTTCGATCGTGTTGAAGAGAGCCGAAAAGCGCTACTCGACCGAAAACGAGAAATTAAGTCGCCGCAGCAACTGCTCGAAGACCAAGGTCATTTCTGGCTAAAACTGTTTGAAGCGGCGGCTGTAGCCTTGATCAGTGCTCAAACACAGCGTGTTATCGGCGAGCGTATTGATGTATCGACCTTACACAAGGTACGTGACTGGCTTAATGAAAATCATAGCGTGACAGGAGTATTTAGCGAACGAGACTGTCGATTGTCTGAGATACGGCAGGCAATCCCAGAGTTGCCATATTGCGGCGTGTTAGCAGTGTCGATGCCGATAGATAAGCGAAATCAGGGCTGGTTAGTGTTCTTTAGACCGCAGGAGACTGAAGTTTTTCGGTGGGCGGGTAAGCTTGAAAAAGGAGAGGTACGAGAATACAAAGGTCGCCAAGTGTTGTCGCCTCGTCACTCGTTTGAGCAATGGCAACAGGATGTTGATGGATATGCACCAATCTGGACAGGGATCCAAATTGAAGCGGCCAAAACGCTGGCAGAAGACCTCGCTATTGGTGCGTCCGCTTATCAAATTGAACAGTTAAATCAGGAGCTCACTGAAGCGAATCAACGGTTGGAGCACTTGGTCCATACCGATGCCTTGACGCAAGTCTGGAACCGCTATCACATGGAACAGACACTGGAAGAGGAAGTGAAGCGATGTAAACGTCATGGGCGAGACTTGGCCGTCATTTTACTCGACATCGATCATTTCAAGCGTGTTAATGATGACTACGGTCACGATGTGGGTGACAAAGTGCTTAAGCTGATAAGTGAAGCGATTCATCAATGGCTTCGCAGCAGTGATGTGTTTGGTCGTTGGGGGGGAGAAGAGTTTTTAATCATAGCCCCAGAAACTGATCTTGAGAGTGCGAGTCAACTGGCGGAGCGTTTAAGAAGGCGATTATCAAACCTTCAATTTGACAAAGTTGGTCAAGTCACGGCAAGCTTTGGCGTAGCAGAATTATTACCCAGTGAAGACCGTAATAGTTTGGTAAAGCGCGCCGATAACGCGTTATACCAAGTCAAAGAGTCTGGACGGAACAGTGTGGAGGTCTCGCCAGGCAAATAATAAAAGGAATAAAACATGTGGCCTCAACTTGAGTGGTCAACCCGTTCTGAGCTTTTAAACCTTGCCGAACAGGCAGGGGGGATCATCGCTCAATTTGAATCGGTTGAGGTCAATAGTGTAACGGCTCAAACGTGGCTGAATGAAAAGCAGGCAGCCAGTATTGAATGCGAAAATCTAAATGCCCACCGCATTAATATCTCCGCGCTTTATGACCATATCAAGGACTGGGATCCGCTAAACGAGCAGGCATTAAAAAAGGCGCACCGACAATTAATGCTGAACTTGAGCATGCGCGCAGGTCAGTACCGCGGTACTTCAGTCGCTATTTATCATCACGGCCGTAATATTTATGCTTCACCACCCGCCACCGGTATTGCACGAACACTCAGCGAATTATTTACTGAACTCAACACCGACCATTGTCACCCCCTGTATCGCGCTGCACTGTTTTTTGATGTTTTTGAAAGTTGGCAACCGTTTGCCGAAGCGAACGGTTGTATCACACGATTCTGGCTCACCCTATTGATGCGTTCTTGGCACCCACTTTTTCAATGGCTCAATATTGAGCAAAGTTGGCTAGCATCAATCGACGAACTGGCAGAAGCGCGACAAGTCGAACGTACTGAGCGATCCGAAGCTTATATCCAGTGGCTGACTGGAGTTCTCCGAACGAGCTTGAATGAATTCGCGCAAAAGCTGGCTATCTGCAGTGAACAAAAGGTGCCTGACATGCAAAAAAGTTCGGATAAGTTTTCGGATGTGTGTTCGGTAAAAGGTTCGGAAAAATGGCCGACAGCCCGCAAAGTACTGTTTTTAGTCAATAAAGAACGGGGTATTAGCGCGCAACGTATTGCCGAACTGTTGGGTTTGAGTTCGAGGGCCGTAGAGAAGCAATTTGCCCGACTCAAACAACAAGGTAAGCTCGAACGCGTGGGTAGTCCACGAGGCGGTTATTGGCGCGTTATGGTTTCTCCGTCGCAACAGTTATCGTTACCGGAATGCTAAACTGCTGACGTATTTTTTCAGCCAAGGTATGTTGTGCTGGCGCAGAACCGTGCACCAAGCGAACGGCTTGGACGGGAAATTCAGCATTGCCAATAAAAGCGAGTAATTCGTCTTGATCAGCATGGGCGGAGTAGCCGGTTAGCGAATATACCTGAGCATTTACTTTTCTTTTTTGCTGGTTAATCGTCACTACATCACCCGTAGCCGCTCGTTGAATCTGCTCACCCAGCGTCCCTTGCGCTTGGTAACCCACAAACAATATATCCGTGCGAGGATCTTCTATCAGCGCATCAAGATAGTTAATAATGCGTCCTCCGGTACACATCCCTGAGCCTGCAATGACAATGATCGGCTCAGCCGTCGATTTGAGACGATTAACCAAAGCGAGGTGCAAGCTATGCTCATCCACTGGATGCGCGTGGCTAAAGTCTAACGGATGTCGTCCATGAGCTTGGCGAGACCGGCTGGTTGCATCCCATAGCGCTTCATGATGTTGGTAGATGTCAGTCACTTTGTTCGCCATTGGCGAATCGATAACAATCTCGGGAAAATCGGTGTCCTTTGAACACGCGTGTTGGTGCCAAATTTGTTCAAACTCATAGAGCAGCTCTTGCGTGCGGCCAATGCTAAATGCAGGAATTAAGATGGCGCCGCCATCGACAACAGCACGTTTTATAATCGATTCGAGTTGTTGCGTTCGTTGACTGCGGTCACCATGCGAGCGATCCCCGTAAGTACTCTCTAAAACAAGTAAATCAGCGCGTTTAAGCGGTGTTGGATCGTTGATTAGCGGTGAGTTACGGCAGCCTAAGTCGCCGGAAAAGACAACACGTTTATGCAAGGGCTTAATATCAAAACAGAGATAAGACGAACCCAGTATGTGTCCTGCCTCTTCGAACGTGACGCTAAGTGAGGGTAGAACATCCACCGTTTGACCATATTCACAAAGAACCACATGCCGCGCGAGCAATGTGTTAAATGCCGCGAGTGCGCTTTCGTCGCGGATACCTGCGAGTTGCAGAGAGTCGCCCAGTACCAATTGCATTAATGCAAGTGTGGCGGCCGTACAGTAAATCGGACCACGATAACCCAGCGCGAGCAACTGCGGTAAGCGGCCGACATGATCGAGGTGTGCATGAGTAATAAACACAGCCGCCAAACTATCGACATCGACATACGGCGTTAAGTCATCCTCTTGCGCGCTACCCTGAAATGCGCCGCAGTCGATCATCACCGTTTGTCGAGCGTTTAAATGCCATAAGTGGCACGAGCCTGTTACCCGCCAAGTACCACCTAAATGTGTTAAACGGATTGGCCACTCAATGGATAGTTCATTCACAGTGTTTAGCCTTATTCACTTTTTTTGCATAGTGTAGCTTAGTTTAATTTACTGACACGGAGATATAGCCGACATCGTGTGTAAGCCTGAGTTACTCGCATTGCGCAAACTTAACCAACACCAGTAGAATAGCGGCTTGCTGTTTCTGATGAAAAGGAAGTTAACGTAGTGAGTCAATTATGCAGTCGAGTGGCCATGGTGCGCCCACATCATTTTCGCAGTAATGAGCAAACCGCGGCAGATAATCGTTTTCAGCAGCTCGATGATGCGCGTGTCGAAGCCGCTGTGAGTCGCTATGCACGTGAAGAGTTCGATGCCATGGTGGCGCAGCTTAATCAGCAAGGGGTTCGTGTTGAGGTTTTTGACGATACCACGACCGACACACCGGACTCGGTATTTCCCAACAATTGGTTTACCAGTCATGCAGATGGCACACTCGTATTGTACCCCATGCACTGCGCTAACCGCCGGTTAGAGCGACGTGTCGACATTATTCAAAGCTTAGAACAGGACTACGTGATCACCCGTACCGTTGACCTGACCGGCTTTGAGTCGCAAGGGTTAAGTCTTGAGGGAACCGGCGCGCTGGTGTTTGATCCATTGAGTCACGATGTTTACGCGGTGCGTTCGCAGCGAATGAGCGATGTCGTGTTAGCAGAGCTAAGTAAGCACATCGATTGTAATCCTGTGGTGATTGACGCGCATGACCGCGAGGGCGTACCTATTTACCACACCAATGTGCTCATGAATGTGGGTGAGCATATCGCTATGTACGCGCCGGAATTAGTTGCGCCGGCGTATCGTGATGACTTGGCACAGCGCCTAGCGTATGGCGATCGATGTGTGATTGAACTCACGGGCTCACAAATAGAATCCTTTGCTGGTAATGCCTTGGAGCTCGTGGGGCGAGAAGGGCCGGTATTGGTTTTATCACAAACGGCGGCAAAGGCATTAACCCGGCAACAAAGGGATCAAATTGAGCAAAAAGCGCGTATGCTAATATGCAACCTGCCAACGATTGAGCAGGGCGGAGGCTCCGCGCGCTGCATGATAGCGCAATTACAATGGCAACCAAGATAGGATACTTATGGGCTCAAAGGCGATACCTTATTATTATTTATGTGGCGCGCTCGTCGCGCTAGTGCTCACCTATATACTTCCCACCTGGCCATTAAAAATTGCCTTCGGCTGGACCTGTATCGCCTTAGCGCTAATCGCCTCTGCTTATTGGTTGAATACCGCTCGATTGTTTCGTAAGAAAGCGAACGGACGTATTCCTTGGTACATACGTTGGTCATTAATCCCGTTCCTGATTGGCGTACGCGTTTATAACGCCATCGCACGTCGCCAAGATGATTTACCGGTGTTCCAAAAGGTCGCGGATGGAATCTATGTAGGAAGACGCTTATTCAGCGGCGACCTGAAGGCGATCAAAGACGTGCCGATTAATGCGGTACTCGATGTTACGGCTGAATTTGATGCGCTTGACTGGTCAGCTGAACGCGCCGAGGTGAATTACTTAAACGTTCCGGTGCTTGACCATTTGGCGCCGTCTCACGAACAAATTCATCAAGCTTTGCAGTGGATCCATGAGCAACAACGGCAAGGCCATAATGTCTTAATTCATTGCGCCTTAGGAAGAGGACGTTCGGTGTTTATGGCGGCCGCCTATTTACTGGCGCATAGTAATACGAAAAACATCGACGACGTGATGAAGAAAATTCAAGGCGCGCGCAAAGTTGCGCGATTAAATCATCAACAAAAGAAGGCACTGCAACAGTTTATCGATGAACACCAAGAGTTGATGATTAAGCGTGCGTACATTGTCGCTAATCCGGTATCCGGTGGCGGTAAATGGAGTGAATATGCACAGCCGCTTAAGGATACGCTCACACCGTATTTCGAGCTAACAGTGATTGAAACGAAAGAAGATAAAAACGGTACCGAATGTGCACGTGAGGCGCTTGAGCAGGGCGCTGAGTTGGTCATTGCTTGTGGCGGCGATGGTACGCTGACTGAAGTGGCACGTGCGCTCATCGGCCATGATTGTAAGATGGCGATCGTACCCATGGGCACAGCAAATTCCTTGAGCCAGGTGCTATGGGGACTCAGTAGTAAACTGAGCCCAGTGGATGTCGCCTGCGAAACGATTATTGAGGGTCGCTGTCGGCAAATCGATTGTGGCTGGGTCAATGAGCAATTGATGCTTTTATGTGCTGGCGTTGGCTTCGAACAGCAAATGATTGAGCAGGCAGATCGCAGCGCCAAAGATAAGCTAGGTCAGTTAGCGTATATTCAAGGTTTATGGCGCGCACTGAGTGAAGATAAACAACTGCAGTTGCAAGTAACCATTGATGAGGGTGAAACCGAAACGTGGGAAACAGCCAGTTTGATTGTTGCCAATGCGGCACCGATGACAACCTTGTTGGCACAGGGCGATGGTGAGCCCGTGATCGACGATGGCAAACTGGATGTAACGTGGCTCGATTCAGAGCAGGGTGAGAGTTCACCGGTAAAAAGCCTAATCGAGCTCTTGTACGCCAGTATTACCGAAGACCAAGTGGGGATGAATACCCATCACACACGCATAAAGCGTATTCACCTAGCACGCTGTGATGGTGAGCGCTTAGACTATGTCGTCGATGGCGAACCTTACTCAGCGGATGAGTTAGATATCAAGGTTGAAAAGCATGCACTGCAGATCTTGGTGCCTGATCGTATTGATTACTAGATAATCGAACGCGGCAATCGAGCCTAAAGGCCTTGTGAAATAGCGGTCATAAATCATACGAATAGAGCTGTGCGCGTGAGTTGTGGTATACTGTGTACAAATTAATCAATATTAAGTGAGTTATGATTGATTTCGTAGGCTGGTATAAGCAACCCGAATTAGACGGTGTAAATCCCCGCACCGCACACCGCGCCATTACCGTGGCTAAGTTTCGCGCCAAACTGTATCGCAGGGGCAGCTTTCTGCTGCGTCAGTGCGCCCTGTTGTCCGTTGTGGCGGCACTTTTAATTCTACCGAGCTGGCACCACTCAGTGATAAGCGCGGTGATTATTATTAGTTATCTTGGTTTGGCGAAATGGCTTAACATCCGAGCTTATCGCACCTATGCACTGCCATTATTGCCACAGGCAGTGCAAGATGCCTCTAAGTACTAACAACTTAGGCTATTAACCACAACACGTCGAAATATCGGTTTTTTCGCCCGCTTTGACGGCATGAGCGTCTTTGATAATGCGTAGCGCCGAACGTAGCACAATGATCGCGATGATTGTTGCTATCAACAAGTCTGGCCACGCTTTATTAATGGCGCTTACCATCCACGCAGAAAGAATGACACCGGCATTCATGAGCATATCGTTACGCGAGCAAATCCAACTGGCGCGAATGTTGATATCGCCATTACGTGAGCTGTACAGCAAGGCAAAACAAATAACATTCACCAGTAATGCTAAGCCGGCTATCCATAGCATCATGTTGGCATTGGGTTCGCTGCCCCAAATCAACCGCTGTGCAACATCACCGAGCACCAACAACGCGAGAGCTGTTTGTAATATGCCATTAAAAATAGCCGCATTCGCTTTGTATTTAATTGCCTTACCCACCGCATACAAACTCACCGCATAAACCAGCGTATCGGCAAGCATATCCAATGAGTCAGCAATTAAGCCGCTGGACTCGGCTATCCAACCGGCAATGAACTCAACGAAAAACATCACACCATTGAGCACCAATACAGTCCATAGTAAGCGTTTCTGTGCGCTATCCATTTGCGCTTGTGTGTTAGACACTCCGCCACCGCAGCATGAAGACATTTGAACATCCATTAGCAAAAATTTTGCCGCCATTGTATCAAAAAAGTAGGTTGTAGCAGCGTGGTTTCGCTCTGAATTACCTGATGTGGAATTGATAGAGTAATTAAGCAGGGAAAAGAGAAGAATTGGTCGGCGTGAGAGGATTTGAACCTCCGACCCCTGACACCCCATGACAGTGCGCTACCAGGCTGCGCTACACGCCGACCGAGGACAGCTATGTTACTGATTTATGAGCTAAGTGCAAGGCACAAATGCACTTAGCGCGTCTGTTCGCTGTTATTTTAATCAGTCTCTAGCGCGGCCGCTGAAGCGTTTGAGATCTTTGAGTGCATCAATTAACACAGGAACCGTCGGTTCGGCGCCGTCGAGGCGGCTGAAGTCATCGCGACGATAGATATTATACTGACCGTTGTTATCGAGCACGGTAATCAATTCTTGGTCATAAATAACGATATACGGACTGTAGGTTTCTACTAGAGGCCAGCGCTCACCTCCATTCATCAGGTCTTCACCATTGCTGAAGCTCTGAGTGCCACCAGCACATGACATGACGCGAGATAGGGCGGTTGGCATGAGATCCATCAACCCGCCAATACTTTGTTGTGGTAGTGCGAAATCTTTTTCCCACAGAGTGACACGCATATTTTCAGGTTTAAACTGTTGCTGTCCGAGCAGACCCTCAGTGTTACTGGGCGCTAGGCTCGAGAGCAGTACACGTTGTTGGCCTAAGCTTCCGAGTATTGCGGGTAAGCGGTTGATATCCTCATGGCTCAGCAGCACAACGTTGACCTGGTTCTCGTTGCGTGGATAAAAACTACTTAACGGCTCTGCGTTCCAGTCGGTTTTAAACTGAGTAAGCCCGAGTTCTTGTGGCCAATTAGGCGATGTATGCCAGCTCACATCGATGCCAAAGTCCGCTAATGGTTTTAGGTAAGCCGGTGATATGTTTTGATTCTCGATGGTCTCTTGATAAAAGTCGGGGAGACCATAAAGCAGTTGGAACAACCCGCCCTCACGACTCGGGTGTGCCAGTAACTGGATATCCACTTGAGTCAGGCCGTTGTCGTTGGCTACTTCACCGACACGTTGTGACTGTTCGGCATTCAAACGATCAAATACAACCAGTGTAATGCCCTGGGTTTGCGACGTTTTTGAGCACAGCAACGTATTGTGCGGGTAGCGTAAGCGGATATTTTCGGCCGACATCAGCTTTTGTTGTTGTGCTTGATAATTTTCCACTTCGATAAAGCCATGCTTCGACATCAGCGTTTTCGCTGTCGTCGGGTACGAGAGTGGGAATGTATCATCTTGCTGTGTTATCGGGTCGTAGAGCTCAGCATCCGCCCAAACGTGAATACTGTGGCTAGCAAAAAAGCACAATACAAATACCGTGGTGGCCGGTGCGCCGAGGCGACGATGTTGGAGTTCAGAAAGGTGCTTCCACGTGTAGTTAGCGAGCAGCAGTTCAAAGCCTAACAGAATAAGAAAGCCCAACATGATCATTAAAATAATGACAAAACTTGCGCCGGTAAATGCGGCCTCGGCATCTTTCGCCATTTGTGCAAGTGAATAGGCGTTTAGATGATAGCCGTAGTGGCGAAAAAACAGTGCATCAAAGATAAGTGCGACGATGCCAAGGGAGCTAATGAGCGCCGCAATACTGCGTAATACCTTGGAGTAGGGAATAAGCAAGCAGAACGGAAATATCAGTATGATAAAGAACACGAACGGCAGAAATGCGAAGTGCCCGATCCAGTTCACAATGAGATAAACGGTACTGATGAACGTGGTCGGCGACGGCGTTGAATCAATATAGATAATGCCGATAAGGACACACAAAATAATGTTGGCGAAGGTAAACCAATGACCCCAACTAATCAGTCGTGCAATTTTATCGCGACGTTGGTTCTTTCCCATTCTGTGTCTATCCCGTGCTACAATCTGCCAAATAGTCTAACACAGCGATTTTGCAAGGATAGTCCTAGTTATGCAACTGGCCATTGAAAATAGCATTATTCACCAGTTTTACAGCCATGATGACCAAATTGGTTTGCGTCTCGCGCCAGAACCTTTGTCTGATGACGAGCAACTGCACGAGTTACTCGAGGAACTGACCACGGTTTATACCAGTAAACCAGCTAAAGGCTACGCTAGCTTCTTAACAGAGGCCGACGAGGCGGAAGAAGTCAGTGATTTCCCGGTACTACTTAAACAGTGGCAAGCACAAGAGCTAGAATTTGTTGAGTTGAGCCAGCAGGCGGCTAAGCTCTTGTTAGAGCAACTGCAGAACTATCAAATGCTTGAAGCGGGCTTTTTATTAGTGACGCGGTATCAACACCTAAGCACTGATTATCTGTTAGTGGCGTTTTTACCAGTAAAAGTAGGCGTGACGATTAACCCTAACTTAGCTGTTGACCGGTCATCACAATTAGACATTAGTAAGGTACAACTGGCAGCGCGGATTGATCTGACTGAATGGCAAACCGATCCCGAGAGCCAACGTTATATTTCTTTTATTAAGGGTCGCGCTGGACGCAAGGTATCTGACTTCTTCTTGGATTTCTTGGGCTGTACTGAGCGGTTGGATGCTAAGTCGCAAACTAAACGCTTGGTGGATGCAGTAACAGAGTTTGGTAAGCAAGCAGAACTGCCACCGGAGCAACGTCAATCGCTTAATGCGGTGGCTTATGAATATTGCGATCAACAATGGAAGCAGGGTGAAGACGTCAAGGTCAAAGACTTGTCAGAGCATTTCTCTCAAGCACAGCCGACCGAACGTAGCTTTGAAGAGTTTACGCAAGCGCTCTCACAAGAGGATAAACCTGCACTGGATGAGTCCTTTCCTACGGATCGGTCTACGCTACGAAAATTGGTTAAATTTCAAGGCCAAGGTGGCGGCGTGAGTGTGGCATTTGATCATACGCAGCTGGGCGAGCGTATAGAGTATGATCCGGAGACAGATAAACTAACGATTCATGGCACGCCGCCTAATTTGCGCGACCAATTGCGTCGTTACTTTGGTATTGACTCTTAAGGGGTATTGATTCTTAAGGGGTATTGATTCTTAAGAGGCTAGAATTGCAAAACGCCGCATTGCGGCGTTTTGCAAGTAGGCTTCTTATTGTTTGTCCGCGTGAGGAACAATGTTTGAGGCATGCAGTCCTTTTGGACCTTCCTCGAGTTCAAACTCTACGGTTTGACCGGCTTTTAATGTGCGATAGCCTTCCATATCGATTGTTGAGTAATGAGCGAAAATGTCACCCTCGCGGTCCTCACTCTCAATAAAGCCAAAACCTTTGGAGTTATTGAACCATTTGACTTTTCCGGTTGCCATACATCTACTTCCTTCTTCTATCGAAAAGAATTTTGTTATTATTAGACTTGGTTGTCGTAAGTGTGGTTGAAAATTTCATCATCCAACACCATGTTTTACTCTAGGACACAGAGTATAATAGTCAAGTAGATGTGATGAAAAAATCGACATTTTTGTTAAAAAAATAAACAAAAATTGTCCAGCGAGATTAGACAAATCAGCTATAGTGATAATAGGTTGTTAATTCATGAGCCAGTTTGATCATCAACACGTATATGATGTTGAGGAAGAAAGTAAACACGAACTGAAACCACCCTCGATGTATAAGGTCATATTGAATAATGATGACTATACACCGATGGACTTTGTAATAGAGGTGCTGATAAGGTTTTTTCGTATGAATAACGAAAGAGCCACAGACACCATGTTGCAGGTGCACTATAAAGGGAAAGCGGTGTGTGGAGTTTACTCAGCAGAGATAGCTGAGACAAAAGTGGTGCAGGTCAATCAGTACGCTCGTGAAAACCAGCACCCGTTGCTCTGTACCATGGAGCATGAGTAAGATTCGAGCACAGCCGTAGTACGGTAAGGAGAGTGGTATGTTAAACAAGGCGTTAGAACTTACCTTGAACGATGCGTTCAGACTGGCGCGTGAGCGTCGTCATGAACTAATGACGGTTGAGCATTTGCTCGTGGCTTTGCTCGATAATCCAGACGCAGCCGAAGTTTTGCGCGCGTGCGGACTCAATTTTGAACAACTGAAAGAAGAACTTATCAGTTACATCGACCGCAGCACACCGACCTTTGATGAGCAAGATGATGGCGCCGATACACAACCGACACTCGGATTTCAGCGGGTGTTACAGCGAGCGGTATTTCACGTTCAGTCTTCTGGTAATGCCGAAGTGAGTGGCGCGAACGTGTTGGTGGCGATTTTCAGTGAACAAGAGTCACAAGCCGTCTATTTGCTGAACAAGCATGATATCACTCGTTTAGATATCGTTAATTATATCTCACATGGCATCGCGCGCTCTCAAGACGAGCCAATGGACGAACATATTGCCGATGAAGAGGAAATGGCTGCGGCAAGTGAAGAGCAGCAAACCCATCTTAAACGTTTTTGTACGAACCTTAATGTGCAGGCGCAAGAGGGTAAGATCGATCCACTTATTGGTCGTGATGACGAGTTGGAACGCTGCGCACAAATTTTATGCCGTCGTCGTAAAAATAATCCATTATTGGTCGGCGAGGCCGGTGTAGGTAAAACGGCTATCGCCGAGGGGCTTGCGTATCGTATCGTAAATAAACAGGTACCCGATATTCTTGAGGAAGCGGTTATCTACTCGCTGGATATGGGCGGCTTATTGGCGGGTACAAAGTACCGCGGTGACTTTGAAAAGCGCTTCAAACAGCTTCTCAAAGAGTTAGGTGAGAAAGAGCACGCTATTCTTTTTATCGATGAGATCCATACGATTATCGGTGCCGGCGCGGCCAGTGGAGGTGTGCTAGATGCCTCTAACTTGCTAAAACCATTGCTTTCAAGTGGTCAGCTTAAGTGTATTGGCTCAACCACCTATACCGAGTTCAAAAACATCTTTGAAAAAGATCGCGCGTTAGTGCGTCGATTCCAAAAAGTGGATGTCAGTGAACCGAGCGTGGAAGATACCACTAAAATTTTGATGGGCTTGAAAGAGCGCTACGAAGACCATCACGGTATTCGTTACACCCAGCCCGCGATTAAAGCAGCGGCTGAGCTTGCGGCAAAATACATTAATGAGCGTCATTTGCCCGATAAGGCGATTGATGTGATGGACGAGGCGGGCGCGCAACAACGTTTGTTACCTCCGTCTAAGCGTAAGAAGACCGTCGGTGTGCAAGATATCGAGGCGATTATCGCTAAGATCGCACGTATACCAGAGCAGTCGGTTTCACGCACAGACCAAGACATTCTCAAGCAGCTCGATCGCAACTTGAAGATGGTGGTGTTTGGTCAGGATGAAGCGATCGACAAACTGAGTTCTTCGATTCGTTTATCGCGGTCAGGGCTTGGCAATGAACACACCCCTATCGGGTCGTTCTTGTTCGCAGGTCCGACAGGCGTGGGTAAAACTGAGGTGACTCAGCAACTTGCCAAAGCAATGGGTATTGAACTCATTCGCTTCGATATGTCGGAGTATATGGAGCGTCACGCAGTCAGTCGTTTGATTGGTGCGCCTCCAGGTTATGTCGGTTTTGATCAAGGCGGGTTGTTAACTGACGCAGTGATTAAACAGCCTCATTCGGTATTGCTGCTTGATGAGATCGAGAAAGCCCACCCGGATGTTTACAACATCTTGTTGCAGGTGATGGATAACGGCACGTTGACGGATAACAACGGTCGTAAGGCGGATTTCCGTAATGTCATTATTGTGATGACGACTAACGCGGGTGTGCGTGAGACAGTTCGTAAGTCAATTGGCTTTAAGCAACAGGACCACAGTCACGATGCGATGGCAGAAATCAACCGTACCTTTACGCCGGAGTTCCGTAACCGTCTTGATGGTATCGTGTGGTTTAACCATCTAAGTGAAGAGGTTATCTTGCAGGTGGTCGATAAGTTTATCACCGAGTTGCAAGCACAGTTAGACCGTAAAGGGGTGTCTCTTGAGGTTGAATCCAAAGCAATCGATTGGCTTGCGAAGAAAGGCTACGACAAGCAAATGGGCGCACGTCCGATGGGTCGAATTATTCAGGAACACCTGAAAAAACCATTGGCAAACGAGATCTTGTTTGGTCATTTAACCCGCGGTGGTCAGGTCAAAGTATCCTTAGATAACAACGACGAGCTGAAATTTGATTACGACAGCACTAATGAAACTATCGAAAGTTAATCGACTGAGTTAGTTCGAATAATAAAAAAGGGGCGTTTCGCCCCTTTTTTATTTGAACCGTGATTAACGGGCGCGGAAGACGATGCGTCCTTTACTCAAGTCGTAAGGGGTAAGCTGAACGGTTACAGTATCACCCGTTAAAATACGGATGTAGTGCTTACGCATTTTGCCAGAGATGTGTGCAGTCACAACGTGACCGTTCTCTAGTTCAACTCGAAACATAGTATTTGGCAAGGTGTCCAATACGGTTCCTTGCATTTCAATGCTGTCTTCTTTCGCCATTAAAATCCTCTAGAATTTAACTAATGAGCGCACATTGTACGCATAGGGTTCATTTTTGTGTGTTAGATTTTACCGCTTTTTTCCATTGATTGCCAATAAGCCGTTCATTTGGTGTAAAACGGGCCTTGTAGTTCATCTTATCGCAGTTATCAATTTGGTATCCAAGGTAGAGATAATCGAGTCCTTGCGCCTCTGTCCACTCGATTAAACTCAAAATAGAGTAGGTGCCTAGCGAACGCTTAGCTTCATCCGGATCAAAAAATGTGTACATGGCAGAGCTAGAACAACTGAGCACATCAACGATACTCACCATCATTAACTCGCCCGCACTATCGCGCCATTCAAAAAACTGCGGTTTCATCCAATCAGCATCACACCAAAGCCAAAATGATTCTGGATCGGGCGGATACATTGCGCCATCGGCGTGACGTTCCTCAATAAAGCGACAAAAGAGTGAGGTATAGTCAGGTTGAGGCTTATCGACAACTGAAAGTACTAAATCGCGATTTTTATTTAACACTCGCTTTTGGTTTTTGCTGAAACTAAAATCGCTGACCGGTATACGAAGCGATTCGCAGGCTTGGCAGGATTCACAGTGGGGACGATAGACATCGTTATGGCTGCGACGAAACCCGTGTGCCATTAAGTGCTCATACAAATGAGCATTCATGGGTGTTTCTTCGTCGGCAACGGTAACGATTAAACGCTCTTCCTGATCCTTGAGATAACCACAGGGGCGGGTGCCTGTAATACCGAGTTTAACACTCATAAATAACGACTAATATCTCCTAACGACCAAAAGTCGTCAGTTAGTGGGCGATCGCGTAACGCAAATAATTGCTCTAGAAAATGCTCGCGGGCCATTGGTACCGCGCCGAGTGACGTTAAATGGGGATTTTCCATTTGGCAATCAATTAATTGACCCCCGTGCTCAACAAAGGCGTTCGCAAAACAGTGCAAAGCCACTTTAGATGCGTTAGTCGCACGGTGAAACATACTTTCGCCACAAAACAGACGACCGACACTGACACCATATAAGCCACCGACCAACGAATTATCTAGCCAAACTTCAACCGAATGGGCATGTCCTTTTCTATGCAGTTCAATATACGCCTCACGCATAGGTTCGGTAATCCATGTGCCTTCGTGCTCGGCGCGTATTGTTGCACACTCATCAATTACCTCTTCAAAGGCACGGTTCAGTGTGACTCGCCAAGGTTGGCGTCGCATGGCTTTCTTTAACGAACGCGAGCAATGGATATCGCCAGGTACAAAAACAGCGCGAGGATTGGGGGACCACCATAAAATCGGATCATCGGCCGCAAACCACGGGAAAATACCTGAGCGATAGGCACTCACCAAGCGTGCCTCTGAGAGGTCGCCGCCCACGGCAAGTAAGCCGTTAGGCTCTGCCAGTGCCATCGACACTGGCGGAAAGCTGACTGAGCTAGAACTCAGCTCGACTATCATAGGCGGCGACTCACAATAGGATTACTTAGTTAATGCGTCCAGATAACGTTCAGCATCCAATGCCGCCATACAACCCGTGCCTGCCGAGGTAATGGCTTGGCGATACACGTGGTCCATAACATCACCGGCGGCAAATACGCCCGGAATGCTGGTTGCAGTTGCGTTACCCTCAAGGCCGCTTTGAACGACGATATAGCCGTTGTTCATTTCGAGTTGGCCGTCGAATAGGCCTGTGTTGGGCTGGTGACCGATAGCAATAAAGCAACCAGCAACATCTAGCTCCGACGTGCTACCGTCTTTTGTGTCTTTGATACGAACACCCGTCACGCCTGAGTCATCACCTAAGACTTCGTCTAAGGTCTTGTTCAAGTGAAGGGTCACGTTACCGTTCTCGGCTTTTTCCATCAGACGATCCGACAAGATCTTCTCAGAACGGAACGTATCACGGCGGTGAATGACATGCACTTCACTGGCAATATTAGACAGATAAAGCGCTTCTTCGACCGCAGTATTACCGCCACCGACAACACAGACCTTCTGATTTTTGTAGAAAAAGCCGTCACAGGTCGCGCAAGCAGAAACGCCTTTGCCCATAAACGCCTCTTCTGAGTCCAAACCCAGATATTTGGCGGATGCGCCGGTTGAGATAATCACTGAGTCAGCCGTATATTCGCCTACATCGCCTTTTAAGCGGAAAGGGCGCTCTGAGAAGTCGACTTTGTTGATGTGGTCGAACACGATTTCTGTGTCAAAGCGCTCGGCGTGCTGCTGCATGCGCACCATTAAATCAGGTCCGGTTAACCCTTCAGCATCGCCCGGCCAGTTTTCAACGTCGGTAGTGGTCGTTAGCTGACCACCTTGTTGCATACCGGTGACCAATACCGGGTCAAGGTTTGCGCGCGCAGCATAGACTGCGGCGGTATAGCCCGCAGGCCCAGAACCCAAAATCAAAAGTTTACAATGCTTGGCTTCAGCCATGGTGTTGCTCCTACTACAGAATGTGTTTCAGTTATATGTTTAGCTATGGGGTCGATTGTATGGATTGCAAGGAAAAGGCACAAGAACAACATAAAAAAAGCTCACCATTTTAGGTGAGCTTTTCTGTTCAGTTGCGCTTACTTGTCTAATTATTTAGAGAGCGCTTCACGCGGATCGATGTAGTCGAGGCTTAATTCTTCGCCTAAGTCATCGTGGACCGCTTTATAAGTGATTTTACCACCGTGCATGTTCAAACCACGCAACAGATGTTCGTTTTCTAACATGGCTTGGTTGCCTTTGTTAGCCAACGCGATACCGTAAGGCAAGGTTGCGTTGTTAAGCGCGATAGTTGACGTACGTGCAACACCGCCTGGCATGTTCGCAACACAGTAGTGAACAACATCATCAATCACGTATACCGGATCTTGGTGCGTTGTTGCGTATGAAGTTTCGAAACAACCACCTTGGTCAATCGCAACATCTACCAACACTGAACCTGGTTTCATGTTTTTGATGTGCTCGCGCGTCAAGAGTTTAGGTGCCGCTGCGCCTGGAATCAGCACTGCGCCAACAACTAAATCAGCTTCACGTGAATACTTGTCGATAGCATCTACGGTTGAATAGATCGTGGTGACTTGACCATTGAAGATATCATCGATCTCGCGTAGACGCGGCAATGAGCGGTCAAGAATGGTGACGTCAGCGCCTAAGCCCAACGCCATTTTCGCAGCGTTAGTTCCGACAACACCACCACCGATGATGAGTACTTTGCCCGGCGCAACGCCAGGAACGCCACCTAGCAATGTGCCGCTGCCGCCGTGCGCTTTTTCAAGGTAATGCGCGCCTGCTTGAATTGACATGCGACCCGCAACTTCGCTCATAGGTGCTAAAAGCGGAAGACCATTGCGGTTATCAGTGACTGTCTCGTATGCGATAGCAGTACAACCTGATTCAGCCAATAATTTAGTTTGTGTTGGATCAGGTGCCAAGTGCAAGAAGGTGTAAAGGATTTGGCCTTCACGTAACATCTTACATTCGTTTGGCTGAGGTTCCTTAACTTTGACGATCATATCAGCGCGCTCGAAGATCTCTTCTGGCGTTTCAACAATTGAAGCACCTGCGGCTTGATAGTCTTCGTTAGTAAAACCAATCGCAGCACCGCCGTTGTTTTCAACGATAACGTCGTGACCATTCGCAACATATTCGCGAACAGCTGCAGGCGTTAAACCGATACGATACTCGTGGTTTTTAATTTCCTTAGGAACACCTATTAACATACTCACCCTCTATAATTGACACGCATTGAGTGCGTTTTATCTGCTGATGTGATTGGTAAATTTCGTGGCGCAATTATAGACTGAAAACAAACTGGATTACGCACTTTTTTTAACCTAGTTTATAGTGATATATTAGGGTTAACTAATTAAATGACGCGATAAAATCATGAGATTTCCAGAAAACACCGATGAAATCACTATTGACAGAATTGACCGTAAGATCTTACGCATACTGCAAGACGATGGACGTATTGCCAACGTGGCGCTTGCGAAGCGAGTGGGGTTGAGCGCAACGGCTTGTTTAGAAAGGGTAAAAAAGCTTGAGCGAGAGGGTGTTATAGAGAGTTACCATGCCCGTATTAACCCAGCCAAGCTCGGCGCTAACTTGATGGTGTTTGTCGAAATTACCTTGTCGCGTACATCGGCGGATGCTTTCGCTGAATTCAGTGAGGCGGCGCGTAAAACCGAAGAGATTTTGGAATGTCATTTAGTGGCAGGGGACTTTGATTTCCTCATTAAGGCGCGGGTACCTGACATGCGCGCTTACCGTAAATTACTCGGTGAAACCTTGCTGATGATGCCGGGTGTCGACGAATCGCGTACCTATGTTGTAATGGAAGAAGTAAAACAAGAGAATAAAGTTCTAGTAAAGGGCTAACATTAATAGCGAGATTCGCTACAATCGGGGGCAGAGAGCCTCCACTATAATAAGATCCCAATGACAGGAAGCATAAGACGAGCAATGACAGGTGTACAACGATTATTAGAAGCTGGCCTACTGATCAGCGGTGCGCTCGCGATTTTTCTATTTCTCGCTTTAGTGAGTTTTAACCCCGCCGATCCGAGTTGGTCGCAGACGGGTTTCGAAGGCACCATCAATAATGCCGGCGGAGCGGTCGGTGCGTGGCTTGCTGATGTAATGTTATTTTCGTTTGGTTTTGTTGCATATTTAATTCCTTTTGCCTTTGCTGGGTTGGGTTATATGCTATTTCGTAAAACCCATCAACTACTCGAACTCGACTATCTGGCTGTTAGTTTGCGCCTCGTCGGTGCCATGCTCACGCTCATTGGTGCGGCCGCACTCTCTTCTATTAACTTTGATGATATTTATTACTTTTCAGCCGGGGGCGTATTTGGTGACGTAATCGCAGCCTCGGTGATGCCGTACTTGAATTTTGTCGGCTCAACCATCTTATTACTGACGTTCTTAGCCACGGGCCTCACCTTGGTGACCGGAATTAGCTGGCTGCAGGTCGCCGATAAGCTCGGTGAATTATGCATTACTGGTGCACTATGGTGTTATGAACGTATTCGCAGCGTATGGCAGTCGGATGGCACTAAAGGTCACGATCGCGATACTAAAAAGGCAGCAGCTGACAACGAACACGGCGATGATACACTCGATACCTCGGATTGGGATGAGTCCACATTAGTAGAGCAAAAGGCGGAGGCTAAGCAAGAACCTGTACTGAACTTACCTTCATTATCGGCATTAGATGAACACGAAATTGATAATGAAGACGAACCGCCGTTCGAACCGGATCCCGTTATAGATGACAGCGATGCGCCACGGTTTTCGAAACAAGCGGCGGAAGCACGTAAGCGCAGTGAACCTGCACCCGCAACGGAAGCCAAAGCACAAGCTGAATCGCCAGTCGAGCAAGCAGGGCAGGGCGATACCCAAAGTAACGAGGCGGAAGCGTTACCACCATTACCTTCGATTGAGTTGCTCGATAGACCGAATAAGCAAGAGAACCCCATTACTCAAGAAGAGCTTGACCAAGTGTCACGCACGGTTGAAACCGTTCTCAAAGACTTTGGCGTGGATGTTACCGTTGCCAACGTGCAGCCAGGGCCCGTGATCACCCGCTTTGAACTCGACCTTGCCCCCGGTGTTAAAGTATCGAAGATTTCTAACTTAGCGAAGGATATTGCTCGTACTCTATCAGCCGTCGCCGTACGCGTGGTTGAAGTCATTCCGGGTAAATCCTACGTCGGTTTGGAGTTACCTAATAAACACCGTGAAGTGGTTCAGCTCAGTGAAGTTATTCATCGCGACGCGTTTCAAAACAGCCAATCGCCGCTGACCATGATTCTTGGTAAAAATATTGCGGGTTCGCCTGTGGTTGTTGACTTGGCGAAGATGCCTCACTTATTGGTGGCAGGTACAACAGGTTCGGGTAAATCAGTCGGTGTGAATGTGATGATCTTAAGCTTGCTCTACAAGAGCACACCGGAAGATGTTCGCCTGATTATGATTGACCCGAAAATGCTCGAATTGTCGGTGTATGAGGGGATTCCACACCTACTGACGGAAGTGGTCACAGATATGAAAGACGCCGCCAATGCCTTGCGTTGGTGTGTGGGCGAAATGGAACGCCGTTATAAACTCATGTCGGCCTTAGGTGTGCGCAATCTTAAAGGCTACAACGCCAAAGTCGTGGCCGCTAAAGAAGCGGGTGAACCGCTCAAAGATCCTATTTGGAAGCCGGGTGATTCGATGGATGAAATGCCGCCTGAGCTCGAAAAACTGCCGAATATCGTCGTAGTCATCGATGAATTTGCCGATATGATGATGATTGTCGGTAAAAAAGTCGAAGAACTGATCGCGCGCATTGCGCAGAAAGCGCGTGCGGCAGGTATTCATTTAATTTTGGCAACGCAGCGGCCATCGGTGGATGTTATTACCGGTTTGATTAAAGCCAATATTCCTACGCGTATTGCGTTCCAAGTATCGTCAAAAGTCGACTCACGCACCATTCTCGATCAGCCGGGCGCGGAGCAGCTATTAGGGCAGGGTGATATGTTGTATTTGCCTCCGGGCAGCGGTTCACCCGTCCGTGTGCACGGCGCCTTTGTTGATGACCACGAAGTACACGCGGTGGTTGCGGATTGGAAGAAACGCGGTAAACCGAATTACCTCGAGGAAATCCTTTCGGGTGATCAAGGCGAAGACGCGTTATTACCGGGTGAGCAACAAGAAATGGACGAGGCTGAATCGGATCCTTTATATGATGAGGCGGTTGCCTTCGTGACCGAGACCCAGCGTGTTTCTGTGTCGAGTGTACAACGTAAATTCAGAATTGGTTATAACCGCGCGGCGCGTATCGTCGAACAAATGGAAATGTCGGGTGTCGTAAGTAGTGCTGGCAATAATGGCCAGCGTGATGTACTCGCACCGAGACCACCGAGGGATTAATATGAAGCAGTATGGAATCGCACTGGCGCTTATCGCGAGTGTGGTAATGAGCCCCTTAAGTTGGGCAACAGAACAAGCCAAACAGCAGTTGCAAGATAAAATGCAGCAACTCGAGAGTGTGCAAGCCAGCTTTGAACAAACGGTTACCGGCAGTAGTGGTGAGGTATTACAAAGCCTCACCGGTGAACTGGCGTTGCAACGACCTGCGATGTTGCGTTGGCGTAGTAATCCCCCCGATGACACCTTGCTTATCGCAGATGGTGAATCGGTTTGGTACTACAATCCGTTTGTTGAGCAAGTCACTGTTTATGCCCAGAGTAATGCAGTTGAAAACAGTCCATTGTTATTGTTGATGGAAGGCTCAAAAGAGCGTTGGCAGCAGTTTGACGTGACTTACGACGGTGCAGAGGGCGCGTTTGAAGTGGTGAACGAGAATACCGGTAGCGAGCTAAACTTGAGCTTCACCGGAGATAAGTTGACTCGTATCGTGCTTAAACAAAAGCAAGGGGATACCACCACTATCGCACTCACTGATGTGGTAATGAACGAAAGCTTGCCGACCGACCTATTTCAATTTGCTATCCCTGAAGGTGTCGAGGTCGATGACCAACGGTGAACTGGCGTTTGAAGAAGAACATGACTTTAGGCCACTGGCTGCGCGAATGCGTGCGCAGTCGCTGGACGAGTATGTAGGTCAAACACATCTACTTGCCGAAGGTAAACCCCTGTGGCAAGCGGTCGCGCAAGGACGTTTGCACTCAATGGTTTTGTGGGGACCGCCCGGAACAGGCAAAACCACTCTGGCAGAACTCATGGCGACCTCCGCCGATGCGACCGTATCACGTTTAAGTGCTATTACCTCAGGTGTGAAAGAGATTCGCCAAGCCATTGATGAAGCAAAACAGCGCGCTCAGCAACAAGGTCGCCGCACTTTACTGTTTGTTGATGAGGTACATCGGTTTAATAAAAGCCAACAAGATGCTTTCCTACCTTTTATCGAAGATGGCACGGTAATCTTTGTTGGTGCAACGACTGAAAATCCCGGTTTTGAGCTCAATAATGCACTATTGTCTCGCGCCCGCGTGTATCGTCTTGAATCTATCAAGGCTGAAGATTTGCGAGCGCTTTTACAGCGCACCTTGCAAGATCCTGAGCGCGGTCTAGGCGCGCGTCACATCAGGCTCACCCCAGAAGCGGAAGACAGGCTGCTGGACTTAGCGGGCGGTGATGCACGCCGCATGCTCAACTATCTTGAAGTTGCAGCGGATTATTTATCCGAAGGCGAGGCTGAGCTTAACACTGAATTACTCTTGCACGCAGTCGGCGAGCAGCAAGCGGCCTTTGATAATAAAGGTGATCATTTCTACGACATCTTATCGGCATTTCATAAGTCAGTGCGTGGGTCATCACCCGACGGCGCACTGTATTGGTATGCACGTATTCTTGTCGGGGGCGGTGACCCTTTGATTGTCGCAAGAAGACTACTCGCCATTGCATCGGAAGATATCGGTAATGCCGACCCGCGTGCATTACAGATTGCCTTAAATGCATGGGATACGTTTCACCGTGTCGGTCCCGCAGAAGGTGAACGGGCGATTGCACAAGCGGTAGTGTATTGTGCCAGTGCTGCGAAAAGTAACGCCGTTTACAATGCGTTTAAAGCTGCCGTCGCGGCCGCAAAAGCTCACCCAACGGCTGAGGTGCCGAGCCATTTGCGTAATGCACCGACCAAGATTCATAAAGAGCAAGGCTACGGTGAAGATTACCGTTATGCTCATAATTATCCTAATGCCTATGTGGCAGGAGAGCGCTACTTACCGGATGCGCTCGCAGACGCATACTTCTATCAGCCTGAACCGCGTGGTTTAGAAATAAAAATTAAAGACAAATTGCTCTGGCTTCGTCAACAAGACGAACGTAGCGAATGGCAACGAGGAAAGTCTGATGACAAGCCTTAGTCAATGGTTAATGGTCGCCGCGGGTGGCGCGATTGGCGCAAGTGCACGGCACGGCGTGGCTTTATTGATGTTAAGCACCGGTTGGCGGTTCCCTTTTGCGACGTTGATCGTTAACATAATAGGTTCTTTTTTATTAGGCGCTGTATACGCACATGTGCAACATCAAGGACTCTCAGAGTCCGTGCGGTTATTTGTCGGCGTTGGCTTGCTCGGAGCCTTCACAACGTTCTCCACGTTCTCAGTTGAAGTGGTGCAGTTGGTGACTCAAGGCGAGTGGGGGCGAGCCTCAGTAAATATCGTACTCAACGTGGGACTCTGCGTGCTAGGTGTCGCAGCAGCCATGGCGTTGTATAATTTCTTTATCATTAAACCGAATTAAGTGAAGTAGGATATCCATGCTAGATGCAAAATATTTCCGCGAGGAACTGCAACAAACCGCTGAGCGTTTAAAAACACGCGGCTTTGAGCTGAACATCGATGAGATCCAAGCACTCGAAGAACAGCGTAAATCGATCCAAGTAAAAACAGAGCAGTTGCAGGCTGAGCGTAACAGTCGCTCGAAAGCGATTGGTAAGGCAAAGCAGGCGGGTGAGGATATCCAGCCGTTATTAGACGCGGTGAGTGATTTAGGTTCACAGCTTGATGCAGCAAAAGAAGAGCTGCGTGAAGTACAAGACAAACTCGGCGCGTTGATTATGGGTGTGCCGAATTTGCCAGCTGAGGGCGTGCCTGAGGGTAAAGATGAATCGGAAAATCAAGAAATCAGCGTGTGGGGCGAGCCTCCGCAACTGGATTTTGAACCCAAAGATCATGTTGAATTGGCTGAAGCCTTGGCAAAAGGTATGGATTTTGAAGCCGCAGCTAAATTAACCGGCGCGCGCTTTGTCGTGATGCGTGGCAAGATTGCGCGTCTGCATCGTGCATTGACCCAGTTCATGTTGGATACGCATACAGAAGCCCATGGTTACGCTGAAACCTATGTACCTTATTTAGTAAATCATGACAGCCTTTATGGCACGGGGCAGTTACCTAAATTTGGTAAAGACCTCTTCCATATTCAGGGTGAGACAGAAGAGCAGATCCCACTGTCACTGATTCCGACCGCTGAAGTGCCACTCACTAATTTAGCGCGTGATGAGATTTTCGATGAAGCTGAATTGCCAGTAAAATTAACCGCGCATACACCATGCTTCCGCAGTGAAGCCGGTTCACACGGTCGTGATACGCGCGGTCTGATTCGTCAGCATCAGTTTGATAAAGTAGAATTGGTTTGGCTCGCGCACCCAGAGCAGTCAATGGATGCGCTTGAGCAGCTCACCCAGCACGCTGAAACCATCTTACAAAAGCTTGGCTTAGCGTATCGCAAAGTGTTGTTGTGTACTGGTGACATGGGCTTTGGTGCAACTAAAACATACGACCTTGAAGTCTGGTTACCTGCGCAAAATACCTATCGTGAGATTAGCTCATGTTCAAACATGGGTGATTTCCAAGCGCGTCGTATGCAAGCACGTTTCCGTCGTAAAGGCGCGAAGAAACCCGAGTTATTGCACACGTTAAATGGCTCAGGTCTGGCAGTAGGGCGTACATTGGTGGCATTACTCGAGAACTATCAACAAGCCGATGGCTCAATTGTGATTCCAGAAGTATTGCGCCCGTACATGGGTGGTATCGAGCGCATTGAGGCGTAATCGGTTAAATACACTTCGCGGGTTTTGGTAAGCCCGCAATGCGTGTTGCCTGCTTAGCAGGCCCTTTAGGAAACAGTCGGTAGAGATATCGGCTGTTTGCTTTTTCTTCGCCGAGTTTCTTCTTCATCGCTTTTACCAGCACACGCATGGCTGGGCTGGTGTCATATTCGCGATAAAAATCCTGCACAAAATGCACCACTTCCCAATGAGCAGGCGTCATCTCGATATTCTCAAGCTCAGCAAAATGCAGAGCGAGCGGCTCGCTCCAATCGTCAAGGTGAGCTAAATAGTTGTGTTTGTCGGTTTCGTACTGCTTACCGTTAAATTCAATCATACTACCAAATCCAATGTTGCGTATGCGTTATAAGCTCCACCCATTGAGCATCGCTAATCACCTCGACCCAATCGACCGGTGCTATAGTCATCTCATGCGCTGGGATGACTATTTTACACAATTGCAAAGCCTGGGGACACGTCGCGGGTAAGTCCTTTGCAGAATCAGCGGTCAGGAGGATCGCGGTATGCTCAGTGAGCAATGCGTGCTGTTGCTCAAGCCAACTCATGAGGGGGCGCGTTTGAAGCCAATGAGTGAAATTCAGTTGCATGTGATCACCTCCGCAAAATTAAGCAGTAAGGCGTTTAAATCGCGTTTGGCTGTCCACTCGAATTCAATATCATCGTTGTCCAGTTGGGGCTCAAAATCGCTAGCTATCAAGATAGGTTCGGCATCGAGTAGTTCTAACATACCGTAGCGTTTATGAAGCTCAGACTGTAACGACATCCAAGCATTATCCAGCATGATGAGTTGTACTGACTGATCTAAGCTGGCGAGCGATAAGACTAAATCGAGCGCTGAACGGGCGCATTCAAGTTCAGGGCTTAATTGAACAATGGCATAGTTCTTACTCATGATAAGGTCACCACTTTATCCGCCGTATTCATCCAACTTACCAACTGAGTGAGTCCCGCAGGTTCAAAGGCGGGGTTAAATTGCTCAATACCCTGACGTTCTGCAGCCGTATGACAGACCACCAAGTCGAAGTGATGCTGTCCTGCCAGCCCACACCAGCTTTGGCTGTACGGGTTGTTGGCCGCAGCGGCACTGGCAAGGCTCACCGCATCGGCGTAGAAGAAAACGCCCGTCAACGTATAGCCATCGTTAATTGCTTGTTCTGCAAAGCGCAGCGCCGCGCGATGTCGTGCATCGGCGTGCATACCTGCTTTGATAATGAGTGTCAGGTTCATGATGCTCAATGAGTCTATTGGTAAAAAAAAGCCCCGCAAAAGGCGGGGCTCAATTAAACACGCTATTGTGTGTTTAATCGTCGCCGTTAAATGCCATCAATAATGTTAGCAAGTTAACGAACAAGTTATAAAGCGAAACATACAAAGTCACCGTGGCTAAGATGTAGTTACGCTCGCCGCCGTGAATAATTTCACTGGTTTGATACATAATCAACATCGCCATCAATGGGATCATGATAGCCGATAGTGCTAATTGCAACGCAGGCATCTGGAAGAAGAAGTTAGCGAGCATCGCTACAACCACCATGATGATACCCGCAGTAATTAAACCGCCGAGCTTAGACATGTCCTTCTTAGTACTCAGTACATAACCTGATGTCGCAAAGAACGTCAATGCGGTGCCACCTAAAGCGGTTGCAACCATCTCGCCACCACCTGGCATTTGCAACGCCATATTAAGTAGTGGACCTAAGGTATAACCCAAGAACCCGGTAAGGGCGAAGGTCAAAACGATGCCCATGGCGCTGTCTTTGGTTTTATGAATACCAAACAGCAAACCAACATAAAGAATCAAGGTGATGAAAAAGCCTGGATAAGGCAAATTCATCATGGTACTAATTGTTGCCGTCACAGCACTAAAAGCAAGTGTCATGGCAAGCAGTGCATAGGTGTTACGTAACACCTTATTCACTGAGCCGGCAACCTGCTGCTGACCGACATACATCTGACTACGATCGTTCATAGTTTTCTCCGTTGATTAACGCTAGTTTTTAAGACTCAAAATTTTTTAAAAAGTTTCTTTATAAATGATGCTTGTATACCCTTAGTATATGGGTACTGATACTACCTTTAAAGTAGTTTCTTAGGTAGGAAATTCGGTTTATCACCGTGAGTTAGCTCGAAAAGTGATCGCTTTGATTAAATCATCGCCAAACGAACCACATTTGACGACTTTATTTAAATTTTTACTTTACAAGCGCCGCGAAGGTCTTTAATATTCGCCTCGTCTTCAGGGGAAAGCCCCAAGGACAACGGAGAGGTGGCAGAGCTCGGTTGAATGCACCTGACTTGAAATCAGGCGTGGGTTCACACCCACCGGGGGTTCGAATCCCTCCCTCTCCGCCAAATTTCGAAAAGCCCGCTCATTGAGCGGGCTTTTTTCGTTTTAGCCTACTATTGTACTTCACCTGCGTTGCTGAATATACTGAGGCAATAATAAGAGATGGAGTGCGCCTCATGGAAGCGAGCCAACCACCCGCGACCCACATTTTATGCAAAAACTGTGATACCCCCCTTCAAGGTGAGTATTGTCATCGTTGTGGTCAGCAGGATAAACGCTACTTACGCAGTATATTTGCCGTTGTCGGCGACTTAATGGGCGAATTGGGTCATTGGGACTCTCGGTTTTACCGAACGCTCAGCGGCTTATTTATGCGTCCAGGCTTCTTGTCACTTGAATTTGTCCGAGGACGACATGCCTCATACGTGCCCCCGTTACGTATGTATTTCTTCATGTCGTTGATTTCGTTCATGGTAATGCGTGCGTTGGTCGATTTTACGCCACAAGTCAATCAAGACCTATCGCCTGAGCAACAAGCCGAAATTCAACAGCAGATTGATAAAGCCGACGCAGTTCTGGCGACACAGAAAGAACCCACTGCGGATATAACACCACCGGATGAAGAGCCGGCAACGCTCAATCTCGATTTAAAAGAGTTTCCGTTATTAGATGCCGAGGATGAAAAGTTGCTTGAGCAAAAGCTTAAGTTAATGCAACAGAATCCTGACGCATTTATTGAGCGGCTAGTGGGGAATGCGCCTCAAGCGATGTTGCTCATGCTCCCGTTCTGGGCACTATTGCTTAAACTGTGTTACCCCTTCAGTAAGCATTATTACATTGAGCACTTGGCTGTTGCATTGCATACCCATGCCTTTTTGTTGTTGTCGTTTATGATGCTGACAATCACGGATTCCAGTGCGGCTTGGTTGAGTACACAATTCGACTATCCATGGATTGATGAGCTCGCCAGTTATGCAGAGAACATTCTACTGATGTGGATGGTGGCGTACCTGCTATTTACCCAGAAACTGTTTTATCAGCAGTCATGGCCCATGACGCTCTTTAAGTTTTTCATTTGCTCTTTTATTTATGTCTTTTTAATAGCAGCCGCTTTCTTAGCACTGGTCGTGCTGGGCTTGCTGAGTAGTTAACCTAAAGAGGTTTGTATGTTTTTTGAAACGTTAGCGCAGATTGTAAAAGATAAACATCAACAAAGTATTGAGTTACCTGAAGGGTGGGCGCAAGGGCGTGCATTTTTTGGTGGGTTTAGCGCCGGTATTGCCGCTGATTTTATTCTTAAGCAGTTTGATGCGGCTTATCACATGCGCGCATTTAACGTGTCTTTTGTAGCGCCAACGGCGCCCGGGAGTGCGGATTTATCGCTGAATATATTACGTCAGGGATCCTCGGTTGTGCAGGTCAGTGCGCAAATTATTCAAAATGGCGAAGTGACCTTATTTGCACTGGCAAGCTTAGGTAAAGCACGCCAGTCGCAGGTGTTTGAAGACCAAGAGCCTGCGCCTGAGTTTGCTGCTCCCGAACATGGTATGGGTATTCCCGATTCGCCCGTAACGCCTGAGTTTGCTAAACATTTCGACTATCGTATTTTGCGCGGCGGTATGCCGTTTAGCGGTCAAGTCGAACGAGAATTCGGCGGTTGGGTACGGTTTAGAAACGAACAGCACGAAATGACTATTGCGGCTGTTCTAGGTTTAGTGGATGCGTGGCCACCGGCCGTACTGCCGCGTTTGAAAAAGCCCGCACCGGCTTCATCGCTCACTTGGACCATTGAGTTTCCTGATAAGCGGTTGTCAGAAAAGCAAACCACCGCATGGTGGCGTTACTTGGCGACGATTGAATATGCCGCCGATGGCTACGGGCATAGCCGTGCCGGATTATGGGACGAGCAGGGCGAATTGTTTGCGATTAGCCGACAAACCTTTACGGTGTTTGCATGAGTGAAAAAGCAAGCGACGTCAAGCAACACCTGTTATCAACCCAGCCAGGTTTTGAACTGGTCCTGCTTGAGCAGGACCATGTTGAACCGTTAACCCCCTCAGACATGGCACCGATCGAGGCATTGCCGCGTATTGTGATGCGGCAAATGTTGAGCTTACAGGCATCAAAAACCATTATTTCACGGGTCGAAGCACGCGCGGCTGAGCAGGGCGTGCGAATTGCACAATTAAGTTACGATGACTTACTAGAATGTGGGTTAAGTCGTAATAAGGCGGTAGCGGTGGGGGCTATTGAAGCTTATTGGCAACAATCGCGCGAAAAAATGCAGCAGTGGCCGCTATTGGATTGTGATGATCTCTTACGCGAAGTTCAGCAGATAAAAGGCGTGGGTCCTTGGTCGGCATCGATCTTGGCGATGTTTCATTTTGCTCATGAGGATCTTTTTCCTATTCAGGATAGTTCACTACGAAAAGCTATTGCGTTGTTGAAAGAACGCGACGTCATCATTATTCCCGATCGAGCGACACCTTATAGATCCTATCTAGCCTGCTATTTGTGGCAATTACTCGATCAGAAACGGATTTAACTTCAAATCGAGACTTCACAGAAAATCGACTGAGTTTAGTTAACAAAATGTTCGATTTTTAACTTGATAAATCGCCATTTTTGCTCAAATTTAATCTCGCTTTAATCAGCAAAACCTATGTTCAATCAATTGTTGAGAGGAATTATGCAAAAATGGCGAAAATTATTTTAGCAATCAACAACCCTATTGTTAGCGCAGGGATGCGCACCGTAGTCGAACAAAACTTTTCTGATGAAGTCGAAACGGTCGAATCCATGCCCCAGTTGCGCTTAGCGGTAAATGAACACCCCAATTCAATCGTGGTGTTGGGCTGCTCCTTAGCAGGTGATGCGACAGTAGAAAATTGGCGTCGACTAAAACGCCGCCACGAAGACATCAAGCTCATTGTGTGGGGGAAATGCTATCAAGACGTGTTAGATTTTCAATGCGGCGTGCAAGAAGTCGATGGCTACTTGCTCGAGTCGGGCAGTAGCCAAGAATTGGTTACCGCGATATCGTCTTTGCGTCAGGGCTCCGTATTTGTGGCGGCACCGATTGCCGAATACTTAGCCAAAAACCCGTATGGCGATAAACGACGTAATATTGTTGAGCAACTGAGTGACCGAGAACTTCAAGTCATGCAAATGATCGGTCGTGGCGTGCGCGTAAGTGAAATCGCGGAGCATTTGTGCATCAGCAGTAAAACGATCAATACATTTAGGTATCGAATTTTTGCAAAGCTTAATATTAATAGTGATGTACAATTGTCCCATCTAGCATTACGAGCGGGACTCGTTGAACTATTAGAATTTGAAGGTGTATGAGCAACCAATTTGATGCAGAAAACTTTCTGAGACACCTGACTCATCAGCCTGGCGTTTATCGCATGTATGATGAGTCAGGCGATGTCATCTATGTCGGCAAAGCCAAAGACTTGAGAAAACGCGTGTCGAGCTACTTCCGCGAGAAAGTCGATCGCGTAAAGACTCAAGTCTTAGTTAAGCAAATTGCCGACATGGATGTCACGGTCACCAATACCGAAGCCGAAGCGCTTATTCTCGAGAATACCTATATCAAAAAATATCGCCCGCGTTACAACGTCTTACTGCGCGACGATAAGTCCTATCCATACATTATTATGACCGATCATACGCATCCGCGATTAGGTTTTCATCGCGGTGCGCGGCGCCAAAAGGGTGAGTATTTTGGTCCGTTTCCTAACGGAGCCGCGGTGCGCGAGAGTCTGCGACTCATGCAAAAGTTGTTTCCTATTCGTCAGTGTGAGGATGCCTATTACCGAGCCCGCAGCCGTCCGTGTTTACAGTATCAGCTGAAAAGGTGCTTAGCGCCTTGCGTGAACGTCTGCACAGATGAGGAGTACGATGAGCAAGTGCAACTGGCACGGCAGTTTCTCAACGGCAAGAACCAACAGGTCATTGATCAGCTTGTAACGCGCATGGAAAACGCCAGTGAGTCGCTCGACTTTGAGCGCGCGGCACGCTACCGCGATCAAATTGCCATGTTAAGACGTACCCAAGAACGTAACTCAGTGACCGGTGCGCAAGAAGAGCTTGACGTTATCGGCTTTGCACGCGGTAATGGTGTAACCACCGTACAAATGCTGTTTATCCGTGATAATCACTTACAAGGTAGCCGCAGTTATTTTCCTAAAGTACCGGCGGATACATCGGATGAAGAAGTCCTTCAAGCCTTCTTATTGCAGTTCTACCTAAATCAAAGCTCTGGGCGTAAAACTCCTGCCGAAATTGTGCTACCCGATGAGATCAAACACGATCCTGTGCTAGGTGAGGTACTCGGCGAAGCCGTCGGCCGTAAAGTGCGTTTACTTCACAACGTGCGCGGAGAGCGCAAGCAATATCAGCAGCTCGCTAAGAAAAATGCCGTTAATGCGTTGGAAGGTAAACTGAATCAACAAAGCACCATGAATCGTCGAACCTCGGCGCTTCAGCAAGTGCTTGAACTCGGGATCCCTATTCAGCGCATGGAATGTTTTGATATCAGTCATACTATGGGTCAGCAAACGGTCGCATCCTGCGTGGTGTTTGACCAAAACGGACCCAAGAAATCGGATTATAGGCGCTATAATATTACCGGTATCACGCCCGGCGATGATTACGCCGCCATGGCGAAGGCACTGGCTAAGCGTTATGACAACGCCAAAGAAAACGGCAATATTCCTGATATTCTGTTTATCGACGGTGGTAAAGGACAACTGGCGCAAGCCGAGAACTACTTTGCCGATTGGGGTAAAGACGCGCCTATGCTGATAGGTGTCGCAAAAGGGGAGTCGCGTAAGCCCGGATTAGAGACATTGATCATGGCAGGAAGCCACGAAACGATTCCTTTGAATAAGGATGCCAGCGCATTGCATTTAATCCAGCATATACGCGATGAGTCGCACCGATTCGCCATAACAGGGCACCGCCAGAAGCGTAATAAAGTCAAGCGAACGTCGAGTTTAGAAGAGATCGAGGGCATTGGCGCTAAGCGTCGGCAAAAGATTTTAAAAAATCTTGGTGGATTACAAGAGGTAAAAAACGCTAGTATTGACCAACTAGCCAATGTCCCGGGTATTAGTCGTGCACTGGCTGAAAAAATATATTACTCATTTCGATAGCGAGAGCAGGGCGACCGTGCCACTGAGCTAAAAAAAGGATTGCGGATAATGAAGTGGAATATCCCAAATATTTTGACGAGTTTTAGGATTTTATTAATCCCGGTATTTTTGATTGTGTTTTATTTACCGTTTGAAGATGCTCGTTTTTGGTCGGCGTTTATTTTTTGGCTCGCCGCAATTACCGATGCGCTCGATGGCTGGATTGCTCGTAAGTTTAATCAGTTTACTGAGTTTGGTGCATTTCTCGATCCCGTTGCCGATAAAGCAATGGTTATCGCAGCATTAGTCGTACTGGTTGAAGATTACAACGCGTGGTATATCACTGTACCGGCATTAACCATGATCTGTCGCGAGCTCATTGTGAGTGCACTACGTGAATGGATGGCGCAACGAGGCAACCGAGATAAAGTAGCGGTATCTAATTTAGGCAAATTAAAAACCATTGCACAAATGGTCGCGTTAATCGGTCTTTTGTGGGACGCAAATATCTGGACATTCTGGATTTCAATCGTTTTGTTCTTTACTGCATTTGTTCTTACATTATGGTCGATGTGGGAATATTTACGCGCTGCAGGGTCACAATTGACTAGAAATTGATAGGTTTGCGCTAAAAATAGCCAAACAGTCACAAAAATCACAAAAAGTCGTTGACGTATTTCATTTAAACAGTAGAATGCGACGGCAGATGGCGATGCGGGAATAGCTCAGTTGGTAGAGCACAACCTTGCCAAGGTTGGGGTCGCGAGTTCGAGTCTCGTTTCCCGCTCCAAACCATCGGCGGGTTGGCAGAATGGCTATGCAGCGGATTGCAAATCCGTGGATCTCGGTTCGACTCCGGGACCCGCCTCCATGACTTGGTTTACGTTTAGTGCCCGGGTGGTGGAATTGGTAGACACAAGGGATTTAAAATCCCTCGCTGGTAACAGCGTGCCGGTTCAAGTCCGGCCCCGGGCACCAATTCCAAATCGTGTAGCTTGCGCTTTCAGCGCAAGAACACACCTCAAGTAATAGTCCCCATACTTTTATATTTCGTGATAGCACGCATACACGCGTAGCTTGCGCCTTTGGCGCAAGGCAAATCATAACAACCCCGTTTCACGCAGACATTAATTCATTAAATGGTGGTCCTTTAGTGCGACTTGCGTACAGGGTGGCAACTCGGCTTTGTTGACTTCTGGTTTAGCTAACACCGACCAATAGTATCCACCAATATGTGTGAGACTCGGATTCAAAGAGACGTCGATGTGAGACTGCTTGGGTATTAGCGTATAAGTTAACTTCGACGGTGGGTTCTTGCTCGGAAAATCTTTGCTGCCTGAAAATTCAAAGCTGACGTTTTTTGTATTATTTTTATCACTGGAACTCAGTGTGAAATTGTAGTCCAGTTCTGCCAAACGCGAGCTAAGGCTGGAAAAGTCGAGGTCATTAAAGAAGTCCTGCGATGTTCCAGAGAAGTTAGCAAATTGCTCGTTTACGGTTGCTTGTAGGTTGCTTTCAAATTCACCGCTAGTTAGCGCCTTTACAACTTGGTATTGCGAATTGTCGTGGGCACATAAAGTATCATCTAATTGATTTGAATCGGCTATTTCGTTGGTCTCAGGTTCCGCTTTGCCGTCGATCCAATCGTTAAATTCCTTTGATGTCTCGAAGGTTCGACTTATGTTGTTGGCGATTTGTTCCGTGTGAGCTATCAGGCTGTCGGTATATTCATATCCGCTACGAATCGCATCATTGACAAATTGAGGGTGCTCATAGGGTGAGGTCTGTAGCTCCATAAGTTCGGGTCGTTCACCCTGATGGCTATGGCTTAGCTTAATGCCCCAGACTTTACCACTCGACTCGTTCAATACAGCGGCGTAGACCGGCGTACTATAGCAAACCCGAGTATCAGTCGAGTTATCTGAGCTACTGGGTTTAGAATGACACTCCACAGATGGTGGGACTTTCTCTTTGACCAAGTTTTCCGCTTCGCTATAGTTGCAGTCATCACAGCTATAAGCTTTAACATTTTTCTCGGGTTCAGTCTGTGCATAGCTGGTTGATACCATGATAAGCACGCCAAGCCCAACAGGTATAAGAGTATTTTTATTCATTATTCCCACCATCCATTCCCAAAACGCGTAGCTTGCGCCTTTGACGCAAGCAAAAACGCCATACCGTTTTTAGTTTGCTGGTTAAAATGTATATCGGAAAGACACGCTCACGGTATCGATGTCTAAATCAACATCGCTTGGGCGATAAGTTTCATACCCAATGCCAGCAGATAGATTTTTAGTAAAGTGATAGAACGCATTCGCTTGAGCACGGAATACGTCGGTATCATCAATATCAACATAATCAATCTTAGCGCCGACTTCTAATAAAGGAATTAGCATAGAACGCACACCGATACCAATGCCGTAACCTATATCATCGTCAGATACAGATAAAGCCGCAGCCGAGCCAGATATATCTAAGCGTTCAACAGAGATGGTCGTGTAGATGTCGGTGGTATCCGTTACACGTTTAAATGCGCCAGCGCCCGCCGATAAGAACTCTAAATCAGCATTCGCGCCATTAGCCTCTGCATCAATTGTTTTGTAATCCGTAAACACTATCCAGTTATCGGTAATAACAGCACTTCCACTTAATCCCAGCCCGTCGAATGACGGTTCACTCGCGCCGACATCAACCGTTGCATCTAGGTATGAAACCTCGATTTTATTCCATTGTGGTGATTGAGCCATAGCCGTACCCGATACGGTTAGCATAGCTAATGCCAAAAGCGATTTATTCATTAATTGTCTCCGTGTTTTTAGAAAGTCATCATGAGCGTGATTGACCTTATCAAGAGTGTAGCTTGCGCCTTTGGCACAAGTACAAAACCTATGTATCTTATTAGAGACGATACATATATTAAAGTGTTAACAAAAATAAAGCTTAGATGTGGTGTTAAATATTAATTTTTAGTCGGTCGCGCCTTTGGCGCAAGACAACTGAATTATCACGGAGCCAACATGAATCAGATTAATCCCGCCAAGCTTCACAATAGCAAATGGACCGCCGTAAAGCCGATAAATCGCGAGAAGCATTTTCTGGTATCAGAAGTGGAGTACGATGAGGAAGGCGCCGTCATTTCGTGCGTAATCGAGTCAGTGCTTTCAAAGAACGAATACTCAATTGATTGGCGTGAACTAAAAAACGAAGAAAAATGGGCTCAGGGCTGGAAGATGTAGGTTTTAAATCGTTTTTCTTGCGCCGAAGGCGCAAGCTACGGGCCAAAGGCGTGAGCTACCTTACTGACAAAAAATATATAAATATGTTATAAACAATCTAACAAAAATGAACTTTATTTAAATAAATGGTCAACTCTAGGCGTTTAGACAAAACGGAGTAGGAAAATAAAAATGAAAGCTTTAATTAAAACATTGGGTTGCTGTTTGCTGTTAACGGCCTCAATGAGTGCCAATGCGGACTGGTCTGTTTCAGGTGGTTTTACGAGTTTCCAAGATGATATTGACTCGTCAGAAAGCTTGAGCTTAGGCGCGTTGCATGGTGGATTAGGTTATACGTTTGAGCGTGGCAATTTTACCTTCATGCCAGAGCTGCGCGTTGGTTTTGGTATTGGCGATGATTCCGCTTATGGCGTGGACGTTGAAGTTGATAACTTTGTAATCGCAAGCTTGCGCGGTCAGTACAATATTAACGACTCGTTTGGCATTTTCGTACAGCCTTCATATGGTCGTCTAGAGGTTTCAGCCAGTGGTAGTGGTGCGTCGTTCAGTAATGATGACTGGGAAACAGGCATTGGTACCGGCGCTTCATACAAGTTAGGCAAGAACGCATCAATAGAAGCGATGTACGAACAATTTGATAGTGCAGATGTTTTCTCGTTCAGCTTCCGCTACACCTTCTAAAAATACAGTTCAGACATATCTGTTTGCAACTTGCGCCAAAGGCGCAAGCTACTGAATTTTAAAAAAGCGCAAGCTACTGAACTTTAAAAGGGCGCAAGCTACTGAATTTTAAAAGGGCGCAAGCTACAAGGGCCATCAAGGGAGACGATAATATGCATAGCAAACTGAAACCATTGCTCATGAGCGCCTTATTAAGCGTATCGGTTATCGCTGCATCGGGCGTAACTGCTCAGCAGTACCTTAAGACAGAACACCTTTACCCAAAGACGATACCTGATCGGATAGTTAACGTTTCAGCTGGATATAAATCTGACTCGTTACCTTACGGTGTTTTCGAGTATATCGATACCTTTGGTAGCACCGAGGCTGAGATTGTGAATCGATTGGGGGAGCCTGAAGAGCGGTTTGAATGGCAAAAAGAGAATCGTCATGAAAGTGATGTAAAGAACACTGTTATTACGCTGGTTTACGACGGTCTTATCATTGAACTTGTAGAGGTAAAGCAAAAAACCTTTATCAAACGCCTGTTTATCGAGAGCTGCGAGATTAATTCACCATTCCAGAATTATCTGTGTAAACCCGTACCAGCGGTCATAAGTGAGTTGGGTCAACCGAGAGTCATTTTTGCCGACGAGCTCATTTACACGCTACAACATGGTGATGTCGGTTCAACCCCCATGCGGATGGGGGTGAAAAATGACAAGATTTCGTGGATTTATTTGAGGAGTTATATTGATTAGGGACTTGCGCCAAAGGCGCAAGTTACGGGTCGTGGGCGAAATATACAGGCCAGAGGGGCAAGTTACGGGTTTTGGACTTGCGCCAAAGGCGCAAGCTACTTCTCAAACACCAAGGCGTCGGGGTCGGCGCCTAGCTCTTTCAATGCGTCCATTATGCCGTCGTTGAAGGCATCGGGGCCGCACACGTAAAAGTGCTGGTTAAAATTGTTGATATGCTCGTTTAGAAAGGCTTTATCGATGTGCCCATCGATAAACAGGTGATTGCCGTTTGGTTTTTCGTGGGTGATGACATTGATGAATTGGTCACCGAGTATTTGCTCGAATTCCTCTTTCAAAATAATGTCTTTTTCACTGTTGTTCGAGAAGATAAGTCGGTTATTGCCAATTTCACCTTTGCGTGCCAAATCGCGGAAAATCGCTATAAATGGCGTAACACCTGCGCCACCTGCGATAAATGTGCCTTCGCCTTTGTATTCAATGGCACCCCATGGGTCTTCAATAATCAGCGAATCGCCTTGCTGGAGTTGACCAATTTGTTCGGTAACACCGTCGTGATCGGGATAAACCTTAATTACAAACTCAAGCCACGGATCGCTATTGAGCGACGTGAAAGTAAACGGGCGCTTTTCATCGCGCCAACCTTCTTTATCAATCGCGACCTCGGTGGCTTGTCCCGGTGTGAATTCGTAATCGCTGGGCTTTTCCAATCGAATCCGTCTCACGTTGTGTGTGACTTCGGTAACATCCTTTACTTTTAACGTATGGCTCATGGTTTACCTCAATCTTTTTACAAGTGTCTATTATTTGTACACGAGATAAACCATTAAAAAGATCAAAATTAATCAGCTGCCATGTCGAACACCTGAACCCTATCTAAGAACGGACCGGTGCGTCCCAAGGTGCCGCCAATCACATAACGCGAGTCACTCACGCCACCAATATTGAACAGCGCTTAAAATTACTAAACATCATTTATTCTCTTATGCATAGGAGTATGTAATTTTAAGGTGTTCGCAGTGAGATTCAAGGCAAAGGCACAAAATCCTCGGCATCGCCGGGGATTTTTGGGAACGCCTGTTGCTGCCAACGTTCTTTGGCTGCTTCAATCAGTTCTTTGTTACTCGCCACAAAGTTCCAATACATATACCGTGTGCCAATCGCGTCGCCGCCAACGAGTACAAGGTGGCTATCGGCCAGAGTCGTGATCGCGACACCCGTCGTATCACCAAATACACCCATGTGGTGTTCAGCGAGCTCAGCTTTATTAACCTGCACTGAGCCTTTAACAACGTAGACCGCAAGCTCTTGTGCTTTGGGTAAAGCGAAGGTTTCACCCGCCGCTAAATTAACCTCGATATAGAGTGTATTTGAGAACGTCTTGACCGGTGAGGTCTTGCCATAGGCTTCACCGATTAATATTTTCGCATTGCCGCCTGTGATATTTGCTGAGGGGAGTTCGGCTTCGTCGTAGTGGTGAAAGCTGGGATCGCATTGTTCGTCGGCCTCGGGCAGCGCGAGCCATAGTTGCAACCCGTGCGCGCGGTGGGGCTGTTGTTTGACTTCCGGCGATTGTCGCTCCGAATGCACGATGCCATGACCTGCGACCATCAAATTAATGTCACCTGGCTTAACTGTGACATCGGTGCCGAGTGAATCCTTGTGCTGCAACTCGCCTTCAAACAAGTAAGTAACCGTTGCCAAACCAATATGTGGGTGAGGGCGCACGTCGATGCCTTCATCCTTGGCAAAGTCCGCAGGCCCCATGTGGTCAAAAAACACCCATGGTCCCACTGACTTCATGCCGCGCGACGGCAAAATACGCTTCACTTCAAACCCACCGATATCACGTCCCCGCGGATCGATAATGCGTTTTAACGCATCACACCCCGATATCGCTTTACAATCACTCTCTAAAGATCTGGCTAGGTTGCTCATCATGGCTCCAATGTTACGCGCGGTATTAAGTCAATTTGTTAAAACTAACCGATCTCTGTATAGTTCGCCAAAACAATAACTTAAAAGACATTCAAAATATGATTGCTATGCACATGACCCTCTCAGGTCGCCTTATTCCGCCGCTTGGTATGTTTGCTTTGTTAGGTATGGCTGTGGCCGTTGGCGTTGGTGCGACGCTCTACGCAGCTGACTGGGTTGTGTACCTCATGCATTGGGTTTCTGACTTTTTGTATAACACCGAACTCATGTTTAGCAGTCTTTTGCACGCCGTTGGCCTAACGGACGATATCTCAAGTACCTATTATTCATTTGCCCGTGAAAAGAACGCCGGTGTATTTGCTGGGGGCCTGTACATAGCGACTGAGGTTTTATATCTGGTTGCGGTGGTTGTTGTCGCAACGCGCGCAGCGGTCGAGCCACAATCTAAGTCTGTAAAAGCAAATACCCCTAAAAAGTCGGTCTCGCTGTATTTATTGTTAAATATCGCGTACACCGTTGCCTTTTTCTACTGGATAATGTTCGACCTACAATACGCGCGGAACTATCAAGAGGCGTTGTTAGGGCCTCTGCGTGAACAGGCAAGTAGTTTGTCGAGCGTATTTATCGCGACCTGGAGTTGGAAACTCATCCTGTTTGTACCACTACAGTTGGCATTGATTGTCGGTGCTTGGCGCAATAGCCCCTGGTTTAAAACGCTTTTTGCCAGCTATTTGATATTTGATGTGGCGTATTACGGCTTGCTGACGGGTTTAACAACAAGTTCACATTCGGGTTTATTTGTCAGCATTGTCGCATTATTATTGTTTACGCCGTATTTGTTGACCGCCAAGCGCTCGTTCTAATCGCTTGGCGTTAACAGACATGGCTTCGCAATAAACAATAATAATAAGCGCAGAAACCATGTCCGAAAACATCGCATACTATTCCAAACATGCTGAGTCACTCGCTGACAATTATAATCGCGTACCGTTTGAGTCGGTTCATAAAGACTGGCTACATGCGTTGCCAGAGCAGGGCATGGTGCTTGATGTTGGGGCGGGTTCAGGGCGTGATGCGCGCTATTTGGCTGCACGCGGCTTAAATGTCGTCGCGGTAGAGCCCGCGCACGGGATCCGCGAAGTCGCGCAGCAATATACCGTCAATAGTGCCGTACGTTGGATAGCCGACAGCCTGCCCGATTTAACTAAAGTCTTTGCGCTGCACACCAAATTTGACCTGATCCTACTCAGTGCGGTGTGGATGCATATCCCATCATCGACCCGCGAGCGCAGTCTGCGCAAATTAAGTAGCTTATTAAAGCCCAATGGAAAGTTGGTGATTTCGTTACGTCACGGTGCCTGTCACGACGAACGTACGATGTATCCTGTTTCGGCGGATGAGCTGGCGCAACTGGCGAGTCGTTACGGCCTAACCTTCGAATTACTGACCCCCGAGCAACAATCTGATGAGTTAGGTCGCGATGATGTGAGTTGGCAGACGGTCATGCTGACGCTGCCCGATGACGGCACGGGGGCATTTCCGCTACTCCGCAATATTGTTGTGAATGACAATAAAACATCAACGTATAAAGTCGCGTTGCTTCGAAGCCTGCTCCGCATTGCCGAAGGTCATCCCGGCGCTGTGCTAGATCAAACAGACGACCACATCGCGATCCCCGTGGGGTTGGTGGCATTGTATTGGCTAAAACTGTATAAGCCCTTAGTCGATCATTACGGTATGCATCAAAGCACTAATAGCGGTAAAGGGCTCGGCTTTGTTAAACCCCACGGCTGGCAATTGCTCAGCGATCGCAGTGCAGGGGATTTTACGATTGGCGCTCAGTATAGCGATGAGGCTATTGTACAGCCCTTGTACCGCGCCTTAAAAGATATTGCTTCAACGATTAAAAACATGCCCGCCAAATACACCACCATCCCGGGCTCGGGTAATGCGGTTTTTGCAGTTGAGCTGAATCGCACGCAAAAGCCAAAGCGAAACCTTACCTTAGATTTACCGTTTTTAAGCGCGTTGGGTACTTTTTATGTGCCCAAGCACATTTGGGATTCATTAACGCGTTTCAGCGTTTGGATTGAACCTGCGCTGGTGAATGAATGGGCGGCGCTCATGGCAAGTTATGCGCCGAATAAGCAAAAGGCATTTAACCGAAGCGATTATTTAGTAGCGCTCGACTGGAAAGACGACACACGAACCACAACACGGGTGCGTCAACGCATCAACACATTGCTAGCAGAGGATAAGGTGCATTGTTGTTGGACCGGTAAACCGATTAAGCCTAATCGCTATGCTGTTGATCATGCGTTTCCCTTTGCCCGATGGCCCAATAATGACCTTTGGAACCTGTTGCCCAGCCAAGCCCAGGTCAATTTAGAGAAACTAGATAGACTACCCAGTCGCGAACGATTGAGCACCGCACGAGAATTGATTCTGACGTGGTGGCAGCAGGGCTGGCAGATAAATAAAAGTGAATTTTTTACCCAAGCCAACCTGGCACTCCCCAATTTAAGCCACCACAACCAAAGCTTTGATGATGTATTTGAAGCGTTGGCGCTACAGCGGGATAGAATTAAAGATATCCAGCAATTAGCGGAGTGGTGACTCAAGCAAGTGATACTGCTGAGCAGCATTATTTGCGAGGTGGTCCGTATTTGGAGCCTTCTTCTCTGCTGTCTAACACAAAGAAAACCAATAAGACGATTGCGCCAATAAACGGAATAAAACCAATAAGCAGCCACCAACCCGTTCTGCCGATGTCGTGCAAACGGCGAACGCCAAGCGCTATTGAGGGTATTAATACAAATAAGCCATACAATGCACCCAATAAACCAACTTGCGCCTCCGCATTATAAGTGCCCAGCAAGCCATCGATTATCCCTAGGAAAAAGCCAATCACAAAGTTAAATAAAATGAACATCCAATATTCACGGCGGCGTGCTCGGCCCGTAAATTTAGCGTAATTCTTTAGGGCGTACGTATAGCATCCAAATCCCGAAGGCACGTATTGATCTGTTTGTTCGCTTTCGCCTGTCATAAATTCCCCTTAGTTCTGTTATTATTTATCGGTTAATATGTATAGTGACATGTAAAAATTTATGATTCAACGCATCGTTATAAACCCCTACATAGGCGCCGAAGCATGGAACTTACCGACAAACGCGGTTGCTCGATTTTCCCGGTGAATTAAAGGAAGCAAAATGGAAAGTGATGTATTTGATAGAAAAAGCACGACCTGTCCTATTATCAGTGACGCTAGATACCATTTAATTATTGGTTTAACGCTATGCTGGGGCTTCATCATAAACTGGTGGATAGTGACCCATATCGAAACAGAATCGATTTCTAATATTAACCCGTGGCTGTTTTTTCTAGGTTACTTTGCATCGTGCTTTTATGGCGTTTACTTGTTTAACAAATCAAGCAAACCATGGGTGAGCTTTATTGGCTATAACTTTGTGGTTGTTCCTTTTGGCTTAATCGTTAACCTTGTTGTGAGTCAATATGATCCCGACGTCGTGGCTGAAGCCATCCGAGTAACGGGTATGGTCACTATAGGTATGATGTGCTTAGGCGCGTTGTTTCCTGCCTTCTTCAAAAAGATTTCCGGTGCACTCACCGTAGCGCTCTTGCTTGTGATTGTCGTAGAGCTTATCGAAGTGTTTATATTTGGCGTGCACCACGAAGTACTTGACTGGATCGTGGCACTGATATTCTGCGGCTACATAGGATATGACTGGGGCAGGGCGTGCCAGATACCTAAAACCGTTGATAACGCGATTGATAGCGCAGCGGCGCTTTATATGGATATTATTAATTTATTCCTGCGTATTTTAAGAATTTTGGGACGGGATTAGGCGTATCAATATGAGTGATAAAAAAAGCAGTAACGGTCAAAAGATATCCTCTCAAGTGAACAACTCACAATTGCCTGTAGAAATACGAGGATGGAATTGGGGGGCATTTCTTCTCAATTGGATTTGGGGAATCGGAAATGACACTTATAGAGCGTTTTGGGTTTTTGTGCCAGGCGTTAATATAGTGATGCTCATAGCACTTGGTCTAAAAGGTAATGAATGGGCATGGCGCCACGGAGAATGGCAAAGTGCTGAACACTTTAAGCAAGTCCAACGAAAATGGAGGAATGCCGGTTTCATTTTCACTGGAATAATAGTTGTATTCTGTGTTATTAGTGTATTCGGAATCAACGCTTTATTTAAAAATTCCGATGCCTACAAAGTGTCGTTTGCTCAAGTAAGCGATTCCAAAGAAGTTCAAAGTCGCATAGGCAGCCCATTAGACAGTGGTTTTATTATCGGCAGTATAACGACAAGCGGTCCGGATGGAACCGCAAGTTTGGCATACCCTGTTGAGGGTCCTAAAGGCGAGGCCAAGGTTGCTCTTTACGCATCTAAAAAGCTCAATAAATGGACTTTAGAATGTTTAGTTGTGAATTATAAGAGCGTCGAGGAACAGACAATCATTGTTCCTTGCGATTAAATCGTTTTCACTCAGGAAAATTAATGAAAAAGCTTCTCTCTAGAACAATAAAAATAGGTATCGTTTTAAATCTGCCGCCGCTATTTTTAAAACTCATGCTGTTAGCTAAACTCGATATTTTCCCCTTTATTTTTTCGGCATTGCTATGGGCAAATATTCCACTTCAGTACCTAGGCATTGGCTCGTTATTTGACTCCAGCCAGCTCACTTGGGGAGAGTTTGGTGTCAGCCAAGCATCGCCGATTGTTTGGTTGGTTATTGTATTGTTCTGGCTAATCGTAGCGGCGCTTATTAGCTATGTCAGTTTGCTAGGGAGAGTAAGACTTGAACGGAATTAATAGGCTATTTTTTAGAGCGGGTTAATTATTGGGGGCTGCTTTGAGCGAGTAGCATACGTTGGTTGTACAGGCTGATATTTCCTTTGGAGCAGCGGGCAACTAGGACCAAGAACTATAGTTGTTCTTGGTCGATGCTAAATATAAATTTAGTATTTCCCAATCATTCAATGACGTCTCATAGTAATCCATTTATCTTACTGATTGCTTTAGACGCATTCTTATTGTTCTCATCTAACAACAGTGATTTTTCATATGCTTTTAGAGCTTTCTTAAATTCTTTATTGGCAAGATAGGCTTCGCCGAGACTGTCAAAGGCGTTTGAGGACTCAGGGTGTTGTTGTGTATTGAGTTCAAAGAAAGCTACTGCAGCACTTAGTTTCCCAACTTCTATCAGTTGATAGCCAAAATAATTTAATCCACGCTCGCTGAAACCTTTGTTCGATTCTTGCAGTAGCCTATATGATTTTATCGCTGCTTCTATTCCATCCTGACGGAGCTCAGAATAAAGTTGATCTTCGAGACGCTTTTTCGCAAAAATAACTGGGCGACCATAAATAATATTAAGAATACCTTCTGTCATAGAGCTAAGTGGTGCGCCGCCAGTGTTGTTTTGGATAATAATAGTAATATCATCTTCAATTACTCGAACGACATCGCCATTGAATCCCGGCATCATACCTGGATGATGTATCTGAGTGAGTTTTTTACCAAACTTATCCTTCGGTAGTTCAGTGATTAACCAGCCATAACCATAATTGCGATGAGGTGACGCTGAAAAAGCTCTTTTCTTAAGTGCTTCACTGAATACCTGATTTGAATACAAGGCCTCGCTAAACCGATATAAGTCCCCGACCGTTGAGTAAATCGAACCCGCAGCATAGGTGACAGTCATATCAATGTTCTTTGCCGGTTTAAGTCCTGCTAAAGTTTTCTCATACCCATGTGCACTTTTTAGAACAACATAGCCAGAGTAGGAGTCTCCGCTGTTTCTCATCTTTAGCGGATTGAAAATATAGTCTTGCAGAGCTTGTTCATAACTTAAATCAGTTACCTGTTCGATTATTTTACCCAAAATGGAATAGCCGGCATTGCTGTATCGGAACTCACTACCGGGTTCAAATTGCAGATCGCCGCTACAAAACTTCGAAATAAAATCATCGAGTCCATAAGGGTTATTAGCTTCTATGTTTTTAAAGTCAGGCTGACTGAATACGTTTGGAATGCCTGACGTATGATTTAAGAGCTGATGGATAGTTACTTCCCTGCCGGTATCATTGCGGTAGCTAGGTAAGTAATCATTGATTGAATGATTTAAATCTATTTTTCCTTCTTCAACCAATTTTAGAACCAATGCTGCTGTAAAAGACTTGGTTGTCGAAGCTATTCTAAACTTTGTATCGACAGAGTTGGGGATTTTCCACTCCATATTGGCATAGCCGTAACCCTTACTTAGTAACACTTCACCTTGATAAGAAACTAAAACCGAGCCATTAAACTCACCATTTTCGGCGTAGGACTCAACAAAAGCATCTAATCTCGAGGTCTTGATGTCCGTTGCATCCACAAAGGCACTGATTAAAAGTAGGGCAGAAATGCTGAATAATTTTATATACATAATCATCCTTAGTCGTTCAAAATAAGATAAGATTTTCGTTTCGCTAAAAAACGTACCTGAGTATTAAAAAGGAAACATGACTTTAATGGTCCTTTTGGGTGACTTATGGTGACTAATCTACAAAAATCATTTAAAATCAAATAATTATAAAACTCAGGGTAAGTTAGTGATGGATGTCTTTAAGGTAGGGAACGACCTTATTTTAGATCCCTTTAACAAGAAGGTGACAAGGAATGGGGACGATGTATCTCTATCGGAACTGTCTTATCGATTACTGCTGGAGCTTGTTGAACATGCTCCTGAGATCGTACCTCATGACCAGCTTATAAAAGCTGTTTGGAAAGACCGAGTTGTTTCTGATGAGAACCTTAAGAAGAGAGTATCTCGCTTGAGAGACTCGCTGGCGGATAATTATTCTGCTCCCAAGTATATTGCAGCCGAACGTGGATTGGGATATCGGTGTGTTGCAGCGGTAAGAAAAGTTAATCATTTAGAGCGCGCAGACAATGATAGTTTTGATTTTCGAGCAATCGATGCGATCAAACGTTTAGTATCTCACCTACCTATGCGGTTGGTGGCTAGCGTTGGGATACTTGCAATAGGAGTGACTTCATTCTTTCTCGTACACCATGAAAACCAGAACCCACTCAATGAAGTAACTGAAGCTATCAATTATGAGGCGGCTCAGAGCTATTTGAAATTTACAGGAAAAGACAACGATACGGCGATTTCGTTGTATCAAAATGCGATAAATAGAGATCCTCAGAATGCTTCAAGCCATAGTGGATTGAGCGATGCTTACCTTCAAGGTTACTGGCACTATGGAAAGGATAAAAGCTGGTTGGAGCTAGGAAAGCAGCATGCTGAAAAAGCCGTACAAATTAATGAAGACTTGGCTTGGGGCCATAAAGCTCTTGGGCTTGCGTACTATTTGGACGGACAATATGAAAACGCAATTGCCTCATTCGAACTTGCGCGTCAAATTGAACCGAGCTGGGGTGAGCTCCCAGCCTATGCGGCACTTGTAGAGATCCAGTTAGGTCACTTTATTAACGCAGATAAACTTGCAGTTACGTCCGTTGAACTTGATCCTAGTAACCCATTTACTAACGCAGTTCTTGCCGAGTTATATCGTCAATCATATCGCTTCTACGCGGCCGAGGAACAGTTCAGCAAAACCTTAAATATCGATCCAAGCTTTTTAGTGTCTAGCCTATTTTTTAGTGAGTATTTGCTAGAAAAAGGAAAACATATAGAGGCTATTTCTGTGTTACGCGGTGTGATTCATAAACATGAGAATTCACAAAAAGCGCATTGGCTACTGGGTCTAGCACTCATGATCGACAATCAAGTTGGAGAAGCGATTGATGAATTCTCGGCAGCATCAAGCTTAGGTGGACGTTATTATCTTTCATCTGCAGTCTATCTAGCGGCACTCAAAAAAGATCGTACAGAATTATTCAAGTTGGGTGAGCAAATTGTAAAGCTCAAGTTAAATGGGAACCAGTGGACTGAACTGACTTTCCTTGAGGGGGTAGTGCTATTAGTTAATGATAAAGCTACCGAGGCAAAGGGCACATTTGAGTCGGCGATATTTGAGGGGTTCACAACGACTTATCGGTACACTCACCTGCCGGTGAATTCAGGCATAATAACTTCGCCTCAATTTACTGGATTATTAAACCTTATTGAATCAAAAAACAAAGATAAGATGCCAAAGCGTATTCCACCGCGAACTTAATGATGTCTCTAGATTTTTTAATACTGAGTTAACTTAATTTTAGAATGACATCGTTCATGCTGTATCTATAAAAATTAAAGAGGCGGAGGCGCACCAGCATGTTGGTTCGGTTTCAAACACTCTCGTAGGAAAACACTTCGAATCTGTCGCGCTTAAGGTATTCGCCGCAAAAGAAATTGATCTTAAGGATAACCTATAACTCTTAGTTGCCATTTAACAAAGCCCGTGGGGTATAGCCGAAACGCTTACTAATAATCCCATTCTGACGAACAATTTATCGAGTTGACTACCTGAACAACGCTCCTATTACATGTGTCATACCTAAATTTGATTTTCATGTTTGTTGTTGGTATTACTAATTTGCTGATCAAAATCCTAATAAACAGCATGTGATACCTAAAACAAGGAACTCAGAAATGAATAAGAAAAAAGTATGGGGTTGTCTGCCTGCACTGCTTATGGTCTCTACTTTCTTCTTTACACATGCATCTGCGCAACAGCGTGAGGAGTGGATCGAAATACACGCTGATAGGTTTGATAGGGTCGAGGCGTTCTTTTTAGATAATGGCTGTGAGTTTTATCAAAATGCAGCGTTTATTTACGACAGCGGGTCCGCACGTTTCATCAGTAAGGCTGAGGTTAAAGAGGTACTGCCTGCAGATGCGGATCTGTTTATGGAGCATGGCTGCTCTATTGAGGTCTCTCCGAAGGCGCTGAGTCGGGTATTAAGTTACAACAAGCGCATTCCTGAAAACACCAAGGTCATTCTATTTTTTGATTTGGTGGTTGCTCAAGATGGCAGCTCGGTCATAAATATGCTATCTGACGATCTCAAATCGGCTTATAAGGCGCGCCTAGCCGGTTTATCCAAGATTCATAAGTTCGAGAAGTATAAAGTCGTGACTTCCTTAACTGGCTACAACCAATAAGTGCTGACGTTATGCTAACCATACCTTCGCGAAAATCGAAACTGCAAAAGTGGCTTAT
>NZ_LSBQ01000020.1:0-53899 GCF_001577655.1 Idiomarina sp. T82-3
TAAATTCAGTACTGTATTTTCTTCGTTTGGTCATGAACACTCCTTATGGGCACATTATGCCTCTTTATGGATGTGTCCGTAAAATCTGGGTAGAACCCTTATTGAAACTAATGGCTCAAATTTTTTAATAGACGCTTTTGGATTTCCGAGAGAAGTACTCAAACTCCCTGAAATGATCGAACAAAACAAAAGCTCGAAAGTGGGCATTGATAAATCCTGATGCTATAGAAGTCACAACTCTTTATCATTTTCATGTAAAGGACGCACTAAAAGCCGATAAATTACGTATACTCAATCAATAGGGACTTGTTTGGAGTGTATTATGCGTAACACTTTTTCTCGAATTTCGGCCTTGCTGACAACAACTGTTATACTGTTAGGGTCGGTGGCTTGTTCCTCGAAACCCTCTACCGTTATGGTTGGCGAGGCACGTCCTGCAATCAACGTCAACGCTGTCAAACTCTACCTAAAAGAACCCACGCAATATGAAACGGTCGCGCTCTTATCTGTTTCAAGTGACGGTAGTTGGAGCTTCGGTGATCAAGCCCAAATGGATGCTGTTGTCCAACGACTTAAGGAACAAGCGGCAAAGTTAGGCGCCAATGGTGTTCTGTTACAAGCGACGGGCGAAAAACGCGATAGCTCGGTCTATGTTGGCACCGGGTTGGGCAGCTATTCGGGTAATTTAGGCTTGAGTGTCCAACTTGGACGCATGTTTGGTTTAACCGATAAAACCGCCGAAGGTGTGGCGATATACGTGCCAGCGGAAGAATCCAAGAACCCATAGTTGCGTGCGCCTTAGCCGGACGCACGCCATGCAATTGGTCTAGATCGCCTTAACAGCAGCCTCTACACCTTGATCGCCTGTCAGCACATCGAAGTGCTTGCCAATCGTATTATCTGCATCAAGACAACGGATTAGAATACGTGCCACATCTTCTCTTGCAATAGTGCCACGCCCTAAGTTCTCGGCAAGCTCCACCTTCTCTGTACCTGGCTCGTCTGTTAGACCGCCAGGACGTACAATAGTCCAGTCAAGCTCGCTACGCATTAACTCTTTGTCGGCGTAATGTTTTGCGACATAGTAGGGCAGTAAATCTTCGTTCCAATGCTCGCGGTTATGTGCCTGCAACGCACTGACCAAGATAAAACGATCCGCAGCTACCGCATGCGCTGCTTCCATCGTTTTAACGGCTCCGTCTAGATCAACCATGAGCGTTTTATCATCACCTGTCGCTCCTCCAGAGCCGGCCGTAAAAATCACCGCATCGATGTCTTCAAACGCTTTCTCAATATCGCTTACAGGACCTTCAAGATCTAACAAACGCGCGTCGACACCTTGATCTTTCCAGCCATCGACTTGCACTTGCTTCCGCACCATCGCAACAACCGGGTGAGTCTTTGCATGTTGCAACTGCTCGACCACATGCGTACCTATCTTCCCGTTTGCACCAATCACGGCAACTTTCATAACGCCTCCAGATTTTAATAAATTGTCTATGTATATTTCACTTACGAAAAATTATCGTTAAGAGTTCATGAACTAGAGGGATCTGAGTAGACATTTAGATACGTATTAGTCATGATTTATTACATTCAATTATATGGAATTTTTTATCATGCCGCATCGTACCTTACTCCCTTTATTCTGCTTATTCTTTGTTGCTATGCCTTCACTTAAAGCGCAGGAGTTATCAGCAATGCAAGAGTGCCTCCTTGATGCAATGAATAAGGAAAAGGCCTCGTTAACGATTGCAGAAGTGCGTCAGCAATGCATGGAGAAGCTACGTCAAGAAGAGTCAGAAGACGTGGTTAAGATTGATAAAGTCGAAGATCCTGGCGCATTGACCAAACGCTTACAAAGCGAAAAAGTAACCGAGTTTGATCCATACGTGCTCACGCCTCACCGCCGTAATTACATCTTACCCGTTTGGGGAACAACCGACATTAACACGGCGCCCTACCAAAACTTCCAAGGCTATGAGGACAATCTTGAAGAGTACGAAGCAAAGCTTCAGCTAAGCTTTAAAGTGCCTGTCAATAAAGAGAGCTTGCTCGTTGAAGGCGACAAGCTTTTCTTCGGCTTTACAATGCAGTCTTGGTGGCAAGTATACGCGAGTAATATCTCAAAGCCGTTTAGAGAGACCAATTACCAACCTGAGGTATTTTATACAACACCGACAGGCTGGCATCCATTTGGTACTAATACGGGCTTAGCTGTTGGTGTTGAGCACTTGTCAAACGGACGTAGCCAAGAACTTTCGCGCAGCTGGAACCGTGCTTACGTGCAGTTAGTCGCAGAAAAGGGGCCCTTTGTGTTCAGCCTAAAACCATGGATTCGCTTCCAAGAGGATGAAAAGTCCGATCCGATGCAGTCTTCAGGCGACGACAACCCTGATATTACCGACTACGTTGGCGACTATGAATTCACCATCGCTGCTAATATCGATGACTTTGAATATACATTAAACTTGCGACATGCCATCGAAACAGGTCGAGGCTCAGCGGAATTCAACTTCACTTTCCCACTTTGGGGCAAATTCATTGGCTATACCAGTTTGTTTACTGGGTACGGCGAGAGCTTAATTGACTACAACCACAAACAAACACGTTTTGGTGTGGGGATCGCGCTCAATAATGTTCTCTAACGCTTACCGGCCGTAATCGTCGCCAGCTGTTGAGCAAAATACTCAGCACCTCGGCGGCGGCAATATTCTATATTACGCTCGGGAATCTTCTCGGGGTGCTCGAATTGCTCTAATGCCTCTTCCATCATAGCCTCTCGAAGTAGGTGCAGTACCGGATAAGGAGAGCGATTGGTATAGTTCTCTGGGTCACTTTGCTTGGCATCCGCAAAACAGTAGTCGGGATGAAAGTGTGCCAGTTGAAATTCGCCATCAAAGCCTTGCATCACTATGAGTTCATTGGCTTGGTCTACCAAATCCAAGAAATCGTAAAACCCCTCCACGCCTCTAGGAACAATAAGAAGTGTAGTCGCAATAGCGTCGTTCTGTTGCAAGTTTAACAACTCATGATTCAGCGCTTCGAGCTGAGTCTGTCGGTCTTGCTCAGCTACAACGCAGTACCGGATACGCTTAGCGTCGACCTCCGGTCGTGCAAATGGGCAAAAGTTGAACTTAACCACAACCTCTTGTACCCAGCGTTGGGTTTGGTCAATAATGGTTTGCTGGCTCATCGTTAATCATCCTAAATTATGAAAGCACTTGAACTCAAAGTTCCACCGCTATTACTCATTTTTTTAATCGCCCTACTTATGTATGGTTGCGCGGTCCTGTTCCCTTCTGTTCGCTTCGGGTGGGTGCCGGTGTGGATACGCATTATTTTATTAGCACTGGGTATTCTATTACCTCTATTGGGATGGATTGAGTTTCGTAAAGCAAACACCACCGTTGATCCCCGCATACCCGATAAGTCGAGCACATTGGTGACGCGCGGTATTTACCGCTGGACACGTAACCCAATGTATCTAGGCTTTCTAATTATTCTTTTTGCTTGGGGTTTATCACTACACAACATGGCAGCCTTGTTGGGCTTACCCCTCTATATGTTCTACATGAACCTATTTCAAATCAAACCAGAAGAGCGCCAGCTCGAAAGCTACTTTGGTGATACCTACCGTGACTATAAAAAACGCGTGGGACGCTGGTGGTGATTAAACCACTAGCTCCACCAGTTCGCTTAAATGACGGATAGTATGATTCGGTTTAACTTCTTCGGGACAAGTGGCTTGGTGTTCATTCAACCAGCAAGTATGCCAGCCTGCACGTTGTCCCCCCAATATATCCGAATACGGATTATCCCCGACCATTAAGATGCGACTGGTCGGAACCTCCTCCGAGATATGCTGACGATGCGTATGCTGGAAAATCTCAGGGTGTGGTTTTGCCACACCAAGCGCTTCAGAAACCACCACAAACTGAAAAAACTGTTCAAACTGATGCGTTGCGAGTCGCTCCTGCTGAAGCTCGACGAAGCCATTGGTGATAATGCCCATGCGAACTTTATCGTCGAGTGCAGTGAGCATTGACCCTGCCCCATCAAGCGTTGAGGAAATAGTACCCATCTGCGCCATAAATTGACGGTTGAGCTCTGTAGATGAAACCCCCAAACGATCTTCCCAATCCACAAAGCGTCGCGCTTTAATATCTGCGGCAGAAATTTCGCCACGTTGGAACGCCTCCCATAAGGGGGCATTCACTTCTTTAAACCGTTTAAAGTGCGTTTCGGTAAAATCAACGTCGTAAGACTGTAATAGCTGGGTTAGACCGCGCTTAGCATCGAACCTAAATAGTGTTTCATCGGCATCAAATACAACCCAATCATACGCCATTGCATACTCCTAGTTAGCGACTGTCCTGCGTTTTCTGAGCGGCCATAATAACAAGCTCAACGACAGATCGGCTAGCAAACTAATAAATAAGCCAACTACGACAGCCATAACCAGAGCCTCAGGTGTCAGGCGTACCGCATAGTCATAACGCGTCCAAGCTTCTCTACGGATATCAGTAATCGGAGACAAAAATGTCGTTTGGTAACGTTGCCAATAGCCCTGTTGGTATTGGTTCCAAGCGGACTGAAGCATCTGGTAGCGCTGATAAATGGTCTCGATGCTATCTCCGCCATCAATGAATACCGGATCATCTGAAGCGCGGTAATAGTCAATAAGACGCTCAATAGAGCCATCAAAATAGCGGTCGGCTTCCTGTTGAAACTCCGCTACGCTCGCTTTCGCCTCGTTAAGATGTGCGTAGACGGCATCACCGTATTGGTCGACAAATTGCGGTATTTGAACACCTATCATAGCCGCCACAAAAAAACATATTAAGCGTCCATACGCTGCTAATCTTTTCATTTTTGAGAGCCTCGCCATCGCGCGATCTGCGCTTTCAACTCGGGTAACACCTCATCTTCGAACCATGGATTTTTAGCAAGCCAGCGGTTATTGCGAGGGCTCGGATGGGGTAATGGCAGTATGCCCTGTTCTAACCACGCCTGCCAATTCTTTACGCGCTCTGTGAGTGTTCGCTGGAGCTTGATACCGGTAAGTTGCTGAGCATGCCATTGCTGAGCATATTGTCCGATTGCGAGCGTAAGTTGTAAGTGGGGTAGTTGTTCAAGTAATTGCTCGCGCCAAGCGTCGGCGCATTCAGGTCGTGGGGGCGCATCTCCAGAGCTCGTAGTACCCGGGTAGCAAAAGCCCATCGGTAGGATGGCAAACTGCCGTGCGTCGTAAAAATCTGACTTATCGACACCAAGCCACGCTCTCAAGCGCTCACCGCTCGGATCATCAAACGGTTTGCCCGAACGATGTACGCGAATACCTGGCGCTTGGCCCGCTATGAGTATCCTGGCGTGCGGATGAAATTGAATAACAGGGCGAGCCCCTAAAGGTAATTTGGGCTCACATAGAGAGCAATTACGTACATGTTGTACAGTGGTTTGCCACGCGCTCATTACAAGCTCCTTAATATAAGACGCTTAAATAGCGTGGCAAACTTACTCGCTCAATTCAATCGGTTTACTTTTCGATGAACGCTTGCTCGATAACGTAACTGCCTTGTTTACGCGAGGTCGCTTTACTAAAGCCGCGTTCGTTCAAGATAACCATTAAATCTTGTAGCATGGCATCATTGCCACATAACATGAAACGATCGTGCTCAGGGTCGATATCAGGTAAATTCAGCTTACGCGTGAGGGTGTTCGACTCGAGCAACTCGGTGATACGTTTCTGATGATCTTCATCACGGAAGGGCTCACGCGTCACTGTTGGGTAGTAGCGTAGCTTTTCCTTGACCCAATCACCGAAAAATTCATTATTTGGTAAGTCCTCGCCGATTTCTTTTTGATAGGCAAGCTCAGACACATAACGGACACCATGCACCAACACTACTTGTTCGTACTGCTCGTAGATATCGGGATCTTTAATAACACTCATAAACGGCGCTAGACCAGTCCCCGTCGAAAGCAAATACAAGCGCTTACCAGGTAGGAGGTGTCCTGGTACCAAGGTACCTGTTGGCCGTGTTGACATGATCACTTCATCGCCTACTTCGATATGTTGAAGACGCGAGGTCAGAGCGCCATCCGGTACTTTAATACTGAAAAACTCGAGCTCTTCTTCATAGTTTGCGCTTGCAATACTGTAAGCGCGCAGCAGAGGTTTATCGTCGACCTCTAAGCCAATCATCACGAATTGTCCGTTTTCGAATGTGAACGAACGTTGTCGTGTGGTTTTAAAACTAAAGAGGGTATCGTTCCAATGACGTACTTGAGTGACTTTTTCTGCAATGGTACTGCGCATAGCGACTCCTAAATCACTGTTTAAATCTCGAACAGTTTAACATACGAAAATCTAAATGAGAATTTTTTTCATTTAGTATTGAAAATGAGAATAGATCGCATATAATTAAATTGCACTTCACGTTAGTTAGCTGTGTGAGCAGTTGTCGTACGGTGATTCGAATTACAGGCGCGAAGCACCGTACGGCTCACATTTCTAGAGTGCGCCATGGCACACTCTGTTCTTACCTAAAGACTTGGCACGGTAAAGTGCTCTATCAGCACGATTCAGAATCGATTCAAATTCATCGTCTTGAGTCTCGAATAATGAAATCCCAATACTCACTGTATAATCCACTTCCTCGCCGCTGTGCACAATAGAGTCGAGCTCTATCGCTTGTCTTAATCGTTCTGCAATTGCCAACACCTGTGGCATATCTGCATCGCGGATTAACAAAGCGAATTCTTCGCCACCAATGCGGGCTGCAATATCGTTCATGCGTACAGCGTGATTAAACTGTTTTGCTAACGCCTTTAGCACCTCGTCCCCCGCACTATGGCCGTAGCGGTCATTGATGACCTTAAAAGAATCGATATCCATCATAACGACAGCGGCTTGATGACCCTTTCGTTTGAATAAATCATGGCTTTGCTGCAGTTCACTCATAAAAAAGCGACGGTTGGGTAATTGCGTTAACGCGTCGGTATTAGCAAGATGCTGTAACTGTTTTGTTACTTTGTCATGGGAAGCCATCTCAGCATCCGCGAATCGCATGCGCATTTCTGCTTCCGCTCTTGCCTCGCCCTCTCGCGCCAGCGCACGCATCAGATCTAAATTACGGATGGAAATTGCCGCCTGTGCAGCAATAAATTCCACAATGGGCATCTGCCTGTCGTTAAAAGCATATCGGTTGCGGCTATGCTCCAAATACAACACACCGACCAAGTCACCCAAATAAACCAACGGTACAGTCACTGCCGAACCGGAAAATTCACCTAATTGGTTACTCTTAATATCTTCGGCACGGTTGTGCCAACTTCGGTTGGTCAGCGTATTTTCATTAATGTGTTGCAGCTTTTTTACGCTGGCGACATGTCGAATCATTGCCTTCGGTAAATTATTTACATGCTCCAACCTAACGCTTGGCTCAAAATACTTTTCCAAGTGATGTTCTACGTCCATTACTAGCTTTAGCTCGTCATCTTCACACTGCAAAAGTGCCAATCGCTGGGCGCCTGTTTGTCGAACCAGTATACGAGAAACTTCAGAAACAAGTTGCTCATGCTCAGTAAACGCGGACAGCGCTTGCGCAATTTCAATCACAACATCCATACTCATCGCGTACCCCGTCGACCGGGTCTTACGCTCGCTGTCATGTATCAATTCGATCGCATCCCAACGCTCCATCGCATGATGCCGTTGGGAGGAATACTCCGATGCAAATCCAGGGTGCCCTTTACTTTGCCAGTAATGCTGCGCGCGCGTCGCTATCATAGCTGCTGTGTGCCACTGCCCTTGCTTCTGCGCTTGGCGCAAGGCAGCGTCATAATCTTCCAATGTTTGCGGCATATCACCTTGTCGACGTGCTTGCTCAGCACGCATTAACGTCAACCAATGGCTAAAGTTATCAGGCTGCCATTCTGCCCAGGTTTGATAGCGCGTGATTGCTACGTTTAATGAATCTGTATCTAACTGTTCAAGCTGGCTCAATGCCAGCGCACGAAGGCCAGGCCAGTGCGCCATCGGCAGTAAGCCTTGTACCGATATATGTTCAATGTAGCGCTCGCACCGTTCGAGCGACTTTTGCACAATAATTCTATCGTTACCGACTAACCCTTCAATCAAACGCATGCAACTGAGGATGGCGAGCACTTGGTGATTATGGTTGGCTTCGGCTTGAGCTACATGTTGCTCAAAGCTACCTCGAAAGTGACCTATGCCACTCAACCGGTACATGACCCCTAACGCCCCTGTCATTAAATCAATGCCCCAAGTATTACCGCGCTGCATGGCGTACTCTAGGTAGTGCTCTACACGCGGAACGAGCTCGGAAAGCGCTTCCCCGGAAAAAAACCGACAGTAAGTATCATGACCAAAGCCATATACTGCATACTGTAAATTTCCCGACTGTTGACCACATCGGTATGCCGCCATGTAATCATCACTCGCGAGACGTTGGGCTCTAAACCAATGATTTAAGGAACTCCCCATCATCAGAAAACCCATACTTTGCGCACTCGTATCGCCACGTTTTCGAGTTAACCGTTCGGTGGCATCGTAAAGCAATTTAATTTGTTGACTATCAGCCAACTGGTGATTAACCATCAGCCCACCGATCGCTGGTAGCGTATAACCGGTAGCACCGTTCGCACCATAAGCGCTGATTAACTTGAACTGCGCGATGACAACACTCGACCATAGACGTGGAAATGCTCGATAACACGGCGGCCCCATCGCTATCAATAAGGCGAGAATGGCCTGTTGTGTTTTATCGGTGAGCTCTGGCAAATGCGCTAAGTCATTAAAAGAGAGGCTGTCTAAAGAATCCGATAAGTTGCAACGCAACGCTGCCGTGCTGAGTTGTGCTTCCTCAGGCAGGCTCACATCGAACAATGCAAGCCCTTCACGCGCTACATTGACCGCTTTCTGATAGTCAGCATTTAAGGTGGCTTGCTGCACCCACTGGGTATATAAGCTGGCCTTATCAAGTAACGAATCAGTATTGCCTATCGCTTGGCGTACAAAATACTCGGCGCGCTCAAGATTTGAGTTGAGGTACTCAAGTTCACCACGCTCAGAATACACTTGGTAAGCAAGTTCTGGATCTACCGACCATAAATCATCAAGGCATGGATTTTCATGCATTCCCTGATGCACGATCGTTAAAGCCTCGGCAAAGGCGCCTGCCGAAGCCGCTTTCTTAGCAGCATTGATAACTAGCCTAAGAAATTCTCTTTGTTCGACTCGAGTGTCAATAAACTGCTTACCACGGTACAAGTGATTAACGATTCTGATTGAGTAAACTTCTGGATGAGCCGTGGCTTGCTGCAATAAATGTGTACCCAACTGATAATGCACTTTGGCACGACTGCTCGTATCAAGCGTGCGATGGGCGACCTCCTGTACTCGATCATGGATGAAACGAAATCTCATGTTGGATTCATCCAATATCGGCGACTTAATATTAGCCTCTACGACAACAAACTCGTCGTTAATTGCAGGTAACAGTTGCTCCAAAATCGTTTCAGGTGTCTGTCCCGTCAGTCTAACTAAAGACGCCATATCGAAGCGCACACCAATGCACGCGGCTTTAGCGAGTAGGTACTGCACGTCAGTTTGCAAAAGTTGAAACCGCAACTGTATGACTGAGAAAATATCGTCAACTTGGTCCAACTCATTAATTGCATCCATTCGCCACCGCCAGCCAGTCTCCAGTTGATACTGAAGTAATCCTTTCTGACTGAGAGCTTTTAATAGTTGCCAAACCATAAACGGGTTGCCGTGGCTATGTTGATGCAACCAATCAGCTAACTGTTTAAATTGACGCGTTTCGTGTTGAACCTTTTCGGCGAGTAACAAAGAAATATCGTCGACAGATAACTCGTCAAGTTGAATATGCTTAAACGGAATCACATTAGCACGTTCAATTTCCTGAACCGCGATACTGAGCGGATGTCCACTATTCACCTCATCTTCTCGCACTGAACCAATCAACAAAACAGGCGCTCGACTCGGTTGAGTCAGTATCCATTCCAACAGTTCCACGGACGCTTGATCCGCCCATTGCAAATCATCTAGAAAGATCACCAAAGGACGTTCAGCATACTCAAATACGGAAAGCAATCGGCGAACGGTTTCATTAAGTCGTTGCTTTGCCTCCGACGAGGGCAAATTAGTCTGTCGCGTTGCTATTGTCGAGTCGGAAAATCCAAGGCTGCTTTTAATATCAGGTACCCAACTCAAAAAGGTAGCCAGGTAGTCAGACATTGCTTCAGCGAGCCAAGCTCGCCATTGAGTAAGCTGCTCACTCGACATCTGCTTAAAATAGCCCGCCAGCGACTCAATTGCTGACAGCCAACCAATGTATGGAACACCGCTAGTCGAGTGCTCATACTTACCCGAGATAAAAAAAGCATTGTCAGCGGTCATTTGTGGATACAAATTACGCACTAACGATGTTTTTCCTAAACCTGAGCGACCATTAATGAATACGCCTTGCGTTCCACCCTCGCGACTCATGCTGTATTTTTTTTCAAGCTGTCGAAGTTGGTTATCGCGTCCATAGAGCGAACCGACCCGCTCTATCTCGCTCGTGAATCCCAATCGCGAAATGATGCTGATATCATCCTTACGCTGTCCTAATACCACTTGGCGTACTGTCACGAGATCGTTCAGTAATGCATCTACGTCACGGTAGCGTTGATACGGCTGCTTAGCCAACAATCGCGCGACGACCTCTGCCAGAACCTCAGGTAACTGAGGATTAATGTGATTCAAACGTTTGGGTGTTACTACTAGATGCTGGTGGACGATTCGCGCACTTGAGTCAGCGGTAAATGGATAGGCTCCAGCAAACCAATAATATAAAATCACTCCAAGACTATAAAGATCACAGCGAGCGTCACCTATCGCTTGTGAACGACCGGTTAACTCCGGTGCGACGCACCTCAAAGAGGATACGTTCTGTGGAAGAGGGAGCCAGGGTGTGTGAATAAATCGAATCTGCGTGACGGTCGCTAAATCAATCACTATGGCATGTTGGTCGGTTACGTAGAAAATCGAGGGGTTCAAAGCACGATGAATTAACCCCGTCTGATGAATGTGCTTTACCGCACCCACAATACGCTCGGCAACACCAATCGCTTCAAGTAAGTTATCCCAACGCAGTTCGTCGAGCCAGCCTCCTTGAGGCAAAACAAGCCCATGCTGATCGCCGTTATCGAGGAAGTAGTTAGGATTAACAATCTGATGCCAACGGTTATCGTTTTTTAATCGCTCGCCTGCTAAAGACTCAGCCCCTGCCTCAACACGCTTTAACCAAACTGAGCGCTGATTGTCCCGTTCAATACAATCAAATAAAACGCGGTCATCGAGCTTTCGTGTTGAATATGGCATTCGCGACAGAGATCCTTTTGTCATGGTTCTCTAAATATAGTTAAAGATAGGCGTCTTTACATTACTATCTTTACATTTACGCTCGAAACGCTGTCAGCGATTAATTCGTTTTGAAACCGCGTTTAAGAATACCGACTTTTTACTCACAACTAAGGTCAGTTTTTTCTTCGCTCGAGTGACCCCTGTATAAAGGAGTTCTTTAGTTAGTACAGGTGAGTCATGCTGAGGTGTTACTAATACGGTATGCGCAAATTCTGACCCTTGAGACTTATGCACTGTCATCACATAAACGGTTTCAACATGATTTAGGCGACTCGGTAATACCCATTTTACTTTTCCGTGACTGTCAAAAAACGCCACTCTCAAGCGACCGGTCTCGGGCATCCGAAACGTGACACCGATATCTCCATTGTTCAACCTCAGCCCGTAATCATTTTTAGTGACCATAACCGGACGACCTTCATACCACCGGTCGGCTTCAACGCCCAAAACATCGGCAACATATCGATTCAGTGCATGAGCGCCCCAGGGTCCATTGCGTAAACCTGTTAATAGCTGAAATGTTGCGTATGCATCCAGCACTGCCGCTGTATCGCGTTGTTCAGCGGGGACTTCGCGCCATTGTTCGAGCGCTCTTAAGTAGTGCGAAAAACCCTGTTTTATCAACAGGTCAAAACTATCCTGACGGTCGTGTTCCAACATCAACCACGTGACAATATTCGAGTCATACTCCGACACTGGCGCGCTAAAGAAGCGCTCGATCGCCCGCGTATTCTGGTCGTTAATTGAATTCGCAACGTCCGCAATAGCCTGCTCAAAACGTCGTGTTTGACGCAGCATCACCACGTGCTGTAAGCGCTTGGGCCCGGCCTCATCCTGATACTGGATTAGCGCATCCTGTTGTGCATCGGTACTGGCCAAACTGTTAATCGTCGATGACCAATACCCCCCTTTCTCGGCCCCTTCACACAAGTTACCTAAAACAGCACCCGCCTCTACCGAAGCCAGTTGATCCTTATCACCTAGCAGTACCAATTGGGCCTGTGTCGGAGTCGCCTGAAGGAGTGCTGTCATCATTTCGATGTCTAACATTGATGCTTCATCAATCACTATAAGGTCGGCTCGAACAGGATTCTTTTCATGGTGACGATAACGGCGAGAGTTAGCGATAACTCCTAACAATTTATGTACAGTGGAAGCTTCTATTTGAATAGTCGCCAGCAACGGTTGAAGCGTCTCCGGTAACTTTGTTTGTAGCTCTGACAACGCCTCGTTGATCGATTCACTTAAGCGCGCTGCCGCTTTGCCCGTAGGTGCCGCAAGTTTAATACGCAGTGGTCTTCCATGGGCTTGTTGAAATTGTTGCTGCAGTACTACGAGCAACCTTACAACAGTGTATGTCTTGCCGGTTCCAGGCCCGCCAGTAATCACACTAAAGGCGCTTCTCGCCGCGTTAGCACAGGCCATTCGTTGCCAGTCTAATTGTTTGCTGGTATCACCAAACAAGGCGTCCAAGGTCATATTGAGCTGGTCATCGTTTACCTCAAGCGTATTATCCATCCGCATCTCGAGGTTTTGGCTGTTGTAGTGTTCACAATACCAATAGCGCCGCAAATATAAGCGCTCACCATCGCTACTTTTATTCAGAACCAATGGACTACTGTCACTATTGAGTGAAACAGATGTTTGCCAATCGCCCTCAAACACACTCAACTCATTGAGTAGTTTGCTAGGCAACGTGACGTCATGACTTCGCCCCGACGGCGGCAACGCCAAACAGCGCTCGGGCGACGCTTTAAGGTCCTCAAGCTTTAATGAGGTTAACCCTCGTCCAGCCTGGTGAGACGTCAGCATAGCGAGCGCCAGCATAGCGACATTTGTTTCTCCGCTGCGGAATAGAAAGTCGACCATGGCACGATCCAGCGCACGTATCCATTCGTGCTCAAACCACTCATCAGCAATAGCACGCAAATAGCTCAGTCGGTCATGCGACATCATGGTTCTCCCTTCCTTTAAACAGAGCATCGAGCTCGGCAATGAGTTCATAGGGAGGTTTTGCTCGATAAACACCACCCGTTTCCGCGTGATTACCCCTTAAAAATAAATAGGCAATACCACCAACGTGCGTATCGTAATCGTACTCATCGCCTAAACGCTGTTTTAACTGCCGATGCAGAGCTAAGGTATAGAGTACATACTGCACATCGTAGCGACTCGCTAATATCTTATCGGTCATGGCTACTTCACTGTAATCATCGTCCGAGTCGCCCAGCCAGTTTGATTTATAGTCAACGACGAAATACTGACCTTGATGCTCAAACACCAAATCGATAAACCCCTTGAGCATGCCGTTTAACTCGATGCTCTCTAAACGAGGTCGACTTTGCCCTGGGTGAAGATGTCGCTGTATTAACGCATCCAACTGTTCTGCTTCAAGCTCAATTACAGGTAACCAGAATTCAGGCTCGGCTTTATAGCTTGTAAGGTCACTCAGTGCCGTTGGTTGCATAGTGTCACTGAATACCATCGGAAGTGCTAAATACTGCATAAGCCAATGTGCCAAATTATCCCGGTACTCATCCCAAACTTCGCCTCGCAGTTCTTGCGCGATAACATCACTGAGCCGTTGTGGATCTGAGAGCACGGTCGAGAACCCTTCTATCGCGCAGTGTTCGAGAACGTTGTGTAAAAGCGTTCCTGGAGTCGCACCCTTCGGAAACTGATGTAAATGACTCGGTAAATAAGTCAAATCATTTGCCTCAACATTACCCTCGCCTGTGGCGGTGTTTGCCTCCTCTAATAGGTTCATTTCGACTGCCGTTTGCGGACCTGACTGTGTGTAGTCATTGGCTGCTCGATAACGCAATGCGCTATAACTCGACACCCACCAGCGCTCAAGCAGTTGGGTTCTGGGCATCTCACGCGCCTTCAAAGCCGTATATTCGGCAACTTGCTCTTGCAACGCTTCAAATCGCTCGTCGTCTTCTAATTTGGAAACCACACTCACATCTGACTGTCCCCAGGCTTCGCTCGCAGCTTTATACAGATCGTCAGTTAGTGCGTCGTCACCAAGCAAATAAGCAAGCGGGTTATGCTCAAATTGCCCGACATTCTCGACTGTAATAAAAGTGGCGTGTTGTGCACGCGTTACGGCGACATAAAGCTTGCGTAAATCCTCAGCCAACAACTCATCTAACACACGCGATTTAGCAGAGTCGTCCTTTGACCAGAGCACTTGGACGTCACCTTGTTCGTCATGATAAGTCATCGGTGGCTTAATACGATATTGCTCTTGAGGCGTGTAAGTTATAAAGGGCAAAAACACCAGCGGGTATTGCAAACCCTTTGATTTATGAATAGTAATAACTTTAACAAGATCGTCATCACTCTCGAGTCTGAGTTGTTGTTCATCGCGCTGCGTGCGGCTACTTGCACCAAAGCTCTGCCGCTCATAAACTTTCTCGGCAAAGTCATTAACCAACGCGGCCATGCCCTCTAACGCCATGCTGTTCTGTTGCAGCAGCTCCGCAATATGTAGCGCATCCGCCAATTTACGTTCGCCGTTGATTTTATCCTGTAACAAAGTTGCCGGCACCTGAAAGTGATGCATTAAACGATGTAGCATGGCTAAGACACCTTGGCTGCGCCATACTTCATGAAAATCAATGAAGGTATCGACCGTTCTTTCCCAGGTGTTCTCATCTTCCTGTAACCGAATTAATTCAGACAAAGATAAGTTCAGCAAGGGTGCCGCAACCGCAGTTTTCAGTGCGCTGGCATTTCGGGGCGCAGCACAGGCTTTTAAAATATAGAGTAAATCCCGCGCAACGGGTTGAGCATAAACCGATTCTCGCTCGGATAAATAAACACTTTTAACACCCCTCGCTGAAAGCGCCGTACGAATAGCATCCGCTTCGGCGAAGTTATTAACCAAGATAGCGATATCCTTGGCACAGACACGTTGCTGCAAAGCATTGTTGTCATCATAGTAGCCCGCTTGCGGATCATTGAGTAAGTTCACGATCAACTGCGCGTGATGATTCGCCAGATGACTAAACGCGTCACTCTTTTTTCGCTTTTGTTCTGAACTTACGCTCCAGTAGAGCGCAGGCGCCGGCTCAAGCTGTTGACTTCGCAACCGATGTCTAAATGTTGTTTTTACGCCGTTCGCGGATACGGGTTCAAAGGGTAACTCATTTTTTTCTTCTTGCTTAAACAAGAAAGCCCCGCGTTCATACTGCTCGGCACGCTGAAAAAGATAGTTCACGGCTTCAACCATCTGTGTTGACGAACGAAAATTAGTTGCCAAACTATAGTGCCGTCCTTCTGTATCACGACGCGCTTTTAGATAGGTAAAAATATCCGCATTACGGAAGCTATAGATGGCTTGCTTGGGATCGCCGATTAAAAATATACCCGTGTCTGGCAACGGTTCTTTTAGGCGATAAATACGATTAAAAATCTCATATTGAACGGGATCGGTATCTTGGAACTCATCAACCAATGCGATCGGGTACTGTTGTCTGATTGTCGTCGCTAACTGCTCGCCATCCGGTCCTCGAAGCGCATCGCGCAGTCTTGTCAGCATATCGTCATGATTCATTTCAGCACGTTGATTTTGCAGCTCGGTGAAACGCGCTTTAACCCATTGAGTTGCATGACGATTAATTAGCTCGTCAAAACCGCGCTTAATTTGATGTACCCCTTCAAATTTAGCTTTGAACTGGGCCACTTGAAGCCAGTAAGGTGGTAACTCAGCACCCGCTAATTTCTTCTCATGCAGTTTTGTTAAATCAGTTTCACTGATCGTTCGCCAGTTAGCATCTGTGAACTTCACATCGGTTTGTGCGTCACTCGCACACCAGTCAACAAATTTTTGTATCTGCTTGGTTTTCTGCGCCACACCTTTAACACCTTCAAGGTCGGCTAACACGCGCTCAAATGCAGAACCGCTATCTTGCTTAAGCGAGTTCAGCTCGCTTTGATAGCGCTGAGCTTCGCGTTGTAATCGCTCCGCGATATCATCGTCAACCTGTAAAGACCCGCTGTCCTCCACGCTCGACAGCTGTGCCAAAATCTTGTCGGGAGTATCGAACACCGCTAGCAGAGCAGTTTGCGTAGCTCTATCACTTTGATAAATAAAGCGACGGAAGTAGTCCTCGGCCGCTTGCCGACGCAACTCTTCGTCATCGGTTTCAACATTTTGTGTAAACAGGCTTCCACTGGCGAATGCGTGTTCTTTAAGCATCGACTGACACCAGCCGTGGATTGTTTTTACAGCCGCTTCATCCATGGACTCGGACGCAAGCTCAAGCAGTCGCGCCAGGTAATTGAGTGATTCGCCTTGTGCTTCAGACGTGGCACGTAACTGCGTTAAAAACGGATCGGCAGCCATATTATCAACATCACGAAAATAACGCGCTGCCTCAGCGAGACGTGCACGAATACGGTCGCTTAACTCTTCAGTCGCCGCTTTGGTAAACGTCATCACCAGAATATTACGTGGCAAGAGGGGGGTCTCTAATGCAGCGTTGCTATCACTGTCAGCCCGCATGCCAATAACGAGCCGAACATACAGCGCTGCGATAGTATAAGTTTTACCCGTCCCCGCACTCGCCTCTATCAGCCGACTACCCGCTAAAGGGAAGTCCAAAGGATTTTGTAATACCTGACTCATGACTTTTTCCCTCCCTGTTGTTCGACGAACTCGAACATGGGGCGGTACAAGGAGTTTATGAAAAGTTTAAAGTGACGCTGACCGCGTATGTCACTAAAGGTACCTGCTGTACGAGCACAATACTGCGCTGTCTGTACCAGCGGTTTACGTTGTGATGTGCCAACCTCATAGTACTCACGCAACGCGGCTTCAGCGGCTGTTTCATCATCTTCTTTACTCATCGTTTTTAAATAGATACGGGCTAAATCAAGATGCATTGCTATAGGCTCGCGGTACGCCAGTGAAATTAACTTTGTCATCGCATCAAGCTGGAAGTTAACTACATCAGTTGCAACTGCCGGCAACTTAAAATGGCAGCCACCGCGAGACACGATATGTGTCACTGTTGGTTGTCGACTATTTAACAGTAAGTGTCCTACGTAATAAGGTACGAAATGCTTCCATCCACTATCGGTAATATTATCAGCTTTTTTCGCGGCGACCTGGCTCGCCGTAGTAATAATCCAAGCACACTGTCCATTATCATCCCAGTGCAAACCTTCGATACCCTCCTCAATAGTGACGTCATTATGTCGTACATCAACCCAATAAGGCGTTATATTTTGACGCGTGTACCCTTGCGCCACGACACCGTAGGTCTCTAGAATATCTTCAGCTTGCTGTTGGATGTGTTGTTGATGACGCTCCGCTATCATCGACGTACCAATCGCACCTTCTCGACGTATACGCGCCAGTTCTTCGTGCATCTGTTGCTCAGGCTCGAGTTCTTTCCTTACTGCTTCGCGCGTTTTATCCACCACCCGCTGTAACAGTTTCCACTCTGTTAACGCATCCAGTTGAAATGCCTCACGATCAATCGTTTCATCCGCGTCAACCGAAAAATAAGTTTCCAACCGACTGTTAAAAAACAAACGCGCTGGCTCTTGAACAAAACGTTTAATATCGTTGAGGTTTACCGTCCGTTCATCCGCTAGGTCATCAGTGAGCGCAACCGAACTTGAAGACGACTGATGAGAGACGGAATCATGCGCCTGAGCCCACTCGCTCGCGTATGAGAATACGCGCGAGCTGTCATCAAAGTAAGCTCGATTAAATGGCTGTAACTTATGCGCTAACGTGTGCTCACTCAGATCGCTGTGCCATCCTTGCTGTAAATGTTCGCGTAGTTGCGCAACCAATACCGAAGGCGTGCGTGCGCTGTTATCTCGTGCGCTAAAGCCCACCCAGCTTACGTAAAAAACGTCACGAGCAGAGAGTAACGCCTCGAGAAATAGATAGCGGTCGTCATCTCGACGTGAGCGGTCACCAGGTCGATAACGTGATGCCATCAGATCAAAGTCAATCTGACTGGTGTTTCGTGGATAATCACTCTCGTTCATGCCTAATATGGCAACAAACTTAAATGGAATAGCGCGCATCGGCATCAGCGTTGCAAAGTTTACTGCACCGGCCAAAAATCGTTGATTTAAATTCTGCTCATCAACTCGGGATAGCCAAGACTCGCGGAATAATGCAATATTCAGTTCCGTTTTATTATCGGCCTCATCCACATGCTCGGCAACTTGATATAGCTGGTCGACAATTTGGTTTTTCAGTAGCGCATCACTCGCCTCTTCCGACTCAAAAAAGGTGTCGATGAGCCACTCCGCTATGGGTAGCCAATCGCTATAAGTACGCGCCTCTCGCGAGTCATCCCACCAGCGCTCCAACTGCTCGATAAAATAACCGAAGCGTCCAACTAAGTCGGCACCTAGGCCGCCAATATCCGTATACGCAGCGATGTCTTGCCAGTCACACTCTACTTCTGCGTAACCAATGCTATAGCCTGCCATCATTCGTTTGATCGCAAACCACCAACTATTGGTTTCATCGTCATCGGGCATGAAAAACAGCTTCCGGTGCTCAGCACTCAATCCCCATCGTCCACCCGCATTCGTCATCCAAGTTCGAAGTTGCTCGACATCATCATCGTCAATATTAAATTGACGCTGAATCGCAGGTGTACCTAATAACGTCAGCAGATCGGTTTGGGTAAACCGAAGCTGATCACTCGAAAGCAGGAGCTCTAAGGCAATCAACAATGGTGCTCGATGACGCGACGTCTGATCAGCAATCGTATACGGAATAGCGCGCGTATCTTGTCCGTTATCATCTCGCGCATACCGTCCAAACACGGCATCAATATAAGGCGCATAGGTATCGACATCAGGCAACATCACCATTACGTCTCGCGGCTTCAACGTGGGATCCTCTGCAAATGCCGCGAGTAAACGATCATGTAACACCTCAACTTCTCGCTGAGGACTATGGCAGATATGGAACTGCATCGATTGATCCTGCGCTGATAGCGGTGACCAATGTTGCTGAGTTTCATGCAGCGGTCTCAGGTTTAGAATATCGTCTTGCAACTGTCCGAGCACATGATCAACTGTATGAGGCTCAAACAGCTCAAGTGTCATATGACCCAATTCGGCCTGCTTTTGAATTGACTCATCATATAAATCGAGCAGGCGAATGTAGTCGCGACCCTGTTTACCCCACGATGCCAGTAGAGGGTGAGCGAGTTGATGTAATTCCTCGTCTTTCCACTCCAGCGGCATACCCGGTTTGTTAGCTAATCGCGACTTTGCTTTGACCACCTGCTTTAACTGCTCTTTACCATCAACAATATCGGCCCAGTAGAACTTTGACGGATTATGCACACACAGCACGATCTGGCTGAGATGTTTTAAGGCATCGAGCACTTCGAGCATTTGTTGCGGTAACGACGATATCCCAAATACCATAATGCGAGGCGGAATCGCGGCGGGGCGTTGGTTTAAAGCGCGTGCCGATTTAATAAACTGCTGATGTAAGGTGGCACGGTTGTTCCATAGGTTTTCTGCGCCAATGTCGCTAGCCACGCGACGCCATAACTCTGGTTGCCAAGCGTGCTCATTAGAGACAGGTTCGCCGTTATCGAGTACATCGCGTTCGTTCAACCAGTTATCTAGCCAATCGGCACGGTAGATGGCATATTGATCAAATAAGTCCGCTAAGCGTTCACTTAATTGATACAGCTTGCGATTATCGAGATCGTTAGCAATATAGTTTTTTAACGGCGTAAAACGCGCGTCCTGTTCGAGAACATCGGGTAGTAAGCGCAATAGTCGCCAACTCAAACGTGCTTTATCAAAAGGCGAGGTACGAGGTATATCGTCACCTAAAACGGCCCGATAAGCTTGCCACTGAAATCGCGCAGGCAACGTCACATCAATCATTGAAGCAATGCCGGCATGTTGTGCAAGGTTGATTTTTAACCACTGTGCAATACCGTTGCTTTGCACCAATACGGTTTCTTGCTCAAGTGGTGCAAGAGGAAACCGCTCAATAAAATTAACTGCGATATCCGTTAAGTCTTCCAATCGATGACTATGTGCAACAATGAACCCTGGCGCTTGATTAGCCAAACTCAACTCCTTTTACCCTTTCACTAAAGACAACGCTATGCCTATCCTAGGGCACTTAATGCCTTATCGATAGCGCTTTATCACGACCTTCACTGATTTAGTGGAAAAAATGATGATTTTTCGTGCAACTTTTGTAATCTTAAGGCAGTGTTATAGAAATACAAAAATTCAAAAATAAATGTCATCATTTGATCAATTGCTCTCGAAGCTATCAACTCGCTTAATTAATTCTCAGGGTTCAGAAACATCCCAATGCGTTTCTGAGGTCATTACTGCCTATGGTGATTATTGCCAAGCGGACAGATGCTACATTTTTGAATTTAATGAAGACCTCACAAGCATGTCGAATACGTTCGAATGGGTACGCGAGGGTTTCACACGGCATATTGACGATCTTCAGAACGTCGGACACGACGATCTACCCTATTTTTTCGCCACGATGCGAAATGACTTTCGATTCGTATGCCCGGATGTATCGCGCCTCCCTGACTCTGCTAAGGCAGAGCGCGACGAGTTTGAACGTGAACAGATCAAATCGGTGTTATGCATTGGTCTAGTGGCAAAAGGACGCATATTAGGGTTTGTCGGGTGCGACAAGGTGCGCAGGCAATACCATTGGACTGAGGAAGATATTCAACACCTGAGTTTAATTGCTGACATGATAGCGAACACCATTGAGCGTGAACGTACACACGCCGCGTTGCTCGAGACCAAACGAGCGCTTGAGTTAGCCAACCAACAATTAACTCAGCAAGCCAATATCGACGGCTTAACCGGTGTTGCTAACCGTCGCGCGCTCGATGAGCGTTTAGCCACGGAAATTAGACGTGCTAAAAGGCAACAAACGGGGATTGCGATGTTGCTGTTAGATATCGACGACTTCAAAGCCTATAACGATCATTTTGGTCACTTAGCGGGTGATGATGCGCTCAAAGCCGTTAGTCAAAGCTTAGCTCAACTGGTAAAGCGAGGTACCGACTTCGTTGCTCGTTATGGCGGTGAAGAGTTTGCCATTCTGATGTCTTCTGCCAATGCCAGTAGTGTATTAAAGATGGCAAATAACATCAGTGAACAAATCAGTCGACTTGCGATTACACATCCAAAATCACAGTGCGCAGACATACTGACTGTCAGCATTGGTGGCTATTATGAGCCACCGATTGCAGATTCTGAACTTGTTAAAACGAGCAAACGTTTGATTAAAAATGCAGATACGGCTCTATATCGCGCCAAGCTCGCTGGTCGCAACTGTATTCGCTTTTATTAACGCTTTGACAGCAGTGACTGCCACGCCTCGTTCAATGTTTCTTCCTCATGTTTATCACGGGCTTTCACTAACTCATTAAATTGCTGCTGTGCATCCTGGTGAGCATATAACTGCGCTAAGCGATAGCGTGCCCAATCAGCACTTGGTAAAGATGTATCAGGTTTGTGCAGCGTTGTGATCTCTTTAAGGTACCTATTTAGCGCAGTCACACCATCAGCAGTTCGTGACTCCGAAAAGATACTCGTCCGAGCAAATTGATAATAACCCATCAATCGCTCATTTAGCCTTTCAGCAGACATCATCCTTTCAAAAACCTGAAACGCATCTGCCCAGCTTTTTTCTTCTTGCAGGACAAGCCCGTAATGAAGCTGAAATTCATAGCGTTCTGGGTAACCGGTGTAACTTTGCTTGATGAGCGCGCTTGCATGCGCTTCGCCACCTCCAACGATACTGGGCGCATTACGGTAATAACCGACCAGCCCCATAACCATCATCGGGTTGTTGGGTTCCAGTTCGACTGCCTTTTTGAAAGCTTCAAGTGATTCATTCGCGTAACTGAAAGCACTAAAAAAACTGTTACTTGCCTGTACTGCCATTACGCGTCCATGCCAGAACCAGGCATTAGCATCCGTCGGCTTGTCCCGAATCCATTGCTGAGAGATTATCTCAGCTTGGTCATATTGCTCCATGTTCAGCAGTTTCTCGATGTCGCTCCTTTGTGCGTTTGAGCAGCAGCTCCAAAGGAGCACTATCATGAGTATTATTTTTTTCATATTAGACTCCTTTGCGCACATTTAAGGCTTCATACTTTTTGCTGTAAAAATAAATCGCAACACCACCCAACACACCAGGCATAACCCAAAACAGCAACTGCCATTGTCCGATGTGTGCTAGCGCATGCCGCGCACCAAAAGCAAAGAAGGCTGTGTAGACCGCGATACCGGAACCACACATTGAACTTAAGTGTTCAATTAACCAACGATTGCGCGCGACATTTTGGGAAAATATGTAAGACAGCATTTGATAGCCGTTGACGATGCCCAGCACAGCAAAAATAAAGTGTAAGTAAGGACTTACCAATGCATGTTGTGCCATCAATATCCCCTGCACAAAAAGCACACTGGCAACCACCATTAATAACACCGGCATTGCGACATAGTGCCATTTTCTTAGCGGTGCTCTATTGCCCTTCGTTTGCAACACACGGTTCGCATGATGAATAGATGTAAAGGTTAGTAATGACAAGAAAAGAAGCAACGTCCAAAACATGCGTACCGTCGCTAAGGTATCTTCTGGCGAGGTAGATTGATTAATCAATTGCCCCTTAAAGTAAGTCGGAGCTACGAGTACCATCACCGACATCACTAAGGCTGAGATGGCCAGTACATACATCGTGTAAGTGTAAAAACGTCCATACTTACGATGATTGAGACTGCCTTTGCGAGCCACCATAGGGATGACAAATAAGGCCATAGCCAGCGCACCTGCCAGAATGTGCGTGTATAAAAGAAAGGAATGTAATTGCAACATGGATGTTCTCCGTCAGTTCACTGATTGAAAGCTTAAGCAACTTAAGCCCTCTTTGTGAGTGACAAAGGTCATGACTTAAAAGGTGACTTTCGGCCTATTTCTAAAGGGAGACATTCACGGCATACTGCTAACATGAACATTGCCAAATATATTTCACATATCGCGCAAATGGGCGCTGACCGTTGGGCGGGCCTACTCACTTGGCTAGTCGTCTCCGCGACCTCGGTTTACTTTACTCATCGACAAGGTTTGCTACCGTGGAGTGATATAACAACTTACGTAACTTGCCTCGCATTGATTGGGTTTATTGTTTGCTTTAGTCTCGCCACACGACAAAAGCCATTCAAACATGAACCCCATACTCGTTACGGCCTTATTTTTCTGCAATTAGCGTGTATTTACTTCACCTTCTTTTTTATCCCGCATAATTATGTCGCGATTCTGTTGGTAATCTGGGCCGCACAATTGACCTATTTTATGTCGCTGCTAGGTGCAGTCATACTCATGGCTGTGTTATCCGCTATTTTTGGTGTCATTTATCACGTTCATTGGCAACAGTCAGGCGCATGGCTCAGCGCCGTTTTGTTTTGGACGTTTGAAATTTTTTCCATCGTAATGATGATGACCCAGCTAAAAGAGCAACAAGCCCGTGAGCGAGAGGAGGCAATTAACCGTGAGCTTCGCGCAACACAGGCACTACTTACTGAAGCGAGTAAACAATCTGAACGTACCCGTATTGCTCGCAATATCCATGACTTAGTCGGGCATCATCTAACAGCTCTCACTATTCAGTTGCAAGTAGCCGAACGAAAGTCCGAGGGTGAGGTAAAAACGCTTATTGAACGCAGTCAGCAGGTGGCCAAACTATTGCTTGCCGATGTCCGCGAAGCGGTGAACGATATACGCAGCACGGCTGCAATCGATGTTAAAAGCGCTTTGCTCGCCTTGCAACTAAGCAGCCAAGACAAGCAGGTCGTTTTTAATATTTCGGACGACCTTACCGTGACTGACGTTGCTACGGCCGAGACGCTATTACTCATTGCAAAAGAGGCCATTACTAACTTTTTCCGGCACTCCAACGGCAACACGCTGACTATTGAGCTATCGAGTAACGAGGATATCGAAATGCGAATTGCTGATTCGGGCACAATAAAGCAATCATTGCGGCCCGGTAATGGCCTGCGAGGCATGGTTGAACGCGTCACAGAACTTAAAGGCCAGTTACGCATTCATGACCAGCCAACGTTAACCATCACGGCGATATTACCAAAGGAGCTAGCGTTATGATCAGAGTACTACTGGTCGATGATCAAACGCTTATTCGACAAGGGTTAGAGAGTCTTTTGACCATGAGCGATGCGCTCACCATTTGTGGGCAGGCGAGCGATGGTGAGGAAGCCATTAACGTGATCGACTCAGTACAACCGGATGTCGTGCTGATGGATATTCGTATGCCACGTATGGATGGTATTGAAGCGACAAGACACCTGCGCCAGACACATCCTCAGCTACCGATATTAATTTTAACGACCTTTGATGATCACGAGTTAATTATTAAGGCCATTGCAGCAGGTGCGAAAGGCTATCTACTTAAAGATGTCTCTTTAGAAACGCTGGTTGATGCAATTCGCGCGCTCGTCGACGGCGGCACTTGGCTCCAGCCTGCTATTACTGAGCGCATCGTTAACAGCCTAACACACGATACCAACAAGACCGCTCCCGTCTTGATAGAGCCGTTAACCGATAAAGAACTCGCTGTACTGAGACTGATGGCGGCAGGGCTCAGTAATCAAGAAATCGCCGATAGCTTGTTTAAGTCGACTGGTACTATAAAAAACCAAGTCTCGTCGATTATGGCCAAGCTAGGCGTTCATGACCGCACGCGCGCGGTACTCAAAGCGATTGATTTAGGTGTTTTATAGACTTGCGTTAGCCAACCGACCTCCACAGTTGTTAGTATTAGATAAAATCTACGCAACCTATTCGGAGATATGGCTAAGCCAAACAAAAAAGGACCCGTTCGCACCGTTCAGATTTCTTGTTTGCAATGTAAAACCACTTTATTTAAATATCGCAAAGGTGGTAAAGGTGCACTGGTAAAATGTTTTATCGAACGGATAGTCGAGGATCACACACAAACCCCATGCCACTGCCCGGGTTGTGGGCAAGAGTTCGCACGGGAAACGATGATTCGAGGCACTCCAGCGTATAAAATGATTGGCGGCAAAGTCCATATGAAATAAGAGATGCACATCCCTGACGCTTTAAAATCTGAGTTTCACTCACAATTAGACACCGCCTCGGCGGTCATTCATCGCCATCCACAACCGACTCTAAAAAACGAGTTGGTGCAATTAAGCGAGTATGCGCAAGAACGCGACTCGCGCGATAGCTATGGAAAGGGCGGTATTGTCAGCGAGTTTGAAGAGCAAATCTGCGAACTCTTTGACAAACCTTCAGCGCTCTTCTTACCAACCGGCACACTCGCCCAGTGTGTTGCGATGAAGTGTTACAGCGAAGCCAGTGGCAAAAACGGCGTTGGTTTGCATCCGACGTCCCATTTACGACTCCATGAGCATGATGCGATACAGCACTTGTGGGGGCTGTCCGTACACTCTATGGGTGAAGCGCAGCGCGCGCTCACAGCGGTCGATATCACCACGCTTAACCCTGAACACGTGACTGCGATTATTGTCGAGACGCCGATGCGTGAAATAGGTGGCGCAATGCCGTCTTGGGATGATCTGCTCACGATGCGCGCATGGTGTAGCCAGCACAACGTACGTATGCACTTAGATGGTGCCCGTATTTGGCAAGCGACCGAATATTACCAACGCTCACTGGCTCAAATTGCCGAATTGTTCGACAGTATTTACGTTAGCTTTTATAAGGATTTAGGTGGGATATTTGGGGCTGCCCTGATTGGTACCGATGAATTAATAAAACCTGCACGTGTCTGGTCACGTCGCGCGGGTGGAAATCCCATCACACTTTACCCCGAGGCGCTTTCGGCTCGCAAAGGACTAGAGAGTTATCTGCCGAAGATGCCTGATTTCGTTGAATTCACTAAAACCCTGACGGACTTGCTAAGCTCTGCTGGCTTCGAAATCATTCCTCCACAGCCCAAAGCGGCTATGTTTCATATTCGTCTCCCGTATAACGCGACAATAGCGGCTGAAAAACTTGTTGATTATGCTCAACAACAGGGAGTCATCGTATTACCTTTGCCACGAGCCGAGCATGATGACAAGGCTATTTGCGAGGTTTCAATTGGCGATCGGGCACTTGAGCAAGCGCCCGAGTTCTGGGTTAAACATCTATCTGCTTGTTTCTCATGAAGGCTAGTTTTTCTTAGCCGAGGTGATTGTGTCGAGCGTGCGTAGGTAGTCTTTCGCAAAGCCTTTCACGCGCGCTTGGTTCATGGCCTCTGAACCTAAGTGGACCTGCTCCAATGAATTCGCCGCAACATCCAGCTCTTTACTCAGGCGCGCCAGCGCAACTTCTAATGTGTAGGTAATTTCATGCACTTTGGCTAAATCCTGAGCGGTCATCTCGCCTTCGGTTAAAGATTTCAGCTTCGCGTTATACTCATCAATATTGGCGAGCGCTTGCGCTAAATTTTCAGAAGGCTTCGGCTTAAAATGCTGATAGCTTTGTTGTTGCGCTAGCGCGCCGGCAGTCATTAGCACACTACACGCTACCAAAGTGTAAACCAGTTTTCGCATAGAACATTCCTCTTACTATTTTTCCAAAGTATTCAAATAATCAATCGGTATGACACTATTTTATGTAATCATAACTGCTAATCTTTAATTTGTATTAATTAATAAGGTACGTTCACATGCGTCATTTTGTTTTCGCGTTTATCGCCGTACTCATATCCTCATCTGCGTTTGCACAGCAGCAGGCGACACCGCAGCCTGAAGAGCCATTAAAAATTGCAGTACGCGTGAATGCGCCATTTGTCATTGAACAAAGTAACCAGCAATATCAAGGTTTGGCAATTCAACTATGGCAAGATATCGCAGATCGGTTAAACGTCAATTATGAACTGTATCCACTGCCCTTAGACGAGGTTATCAATGGTGTGGAGCGTGGCGACTATGATCTCGGCCTCGGTGCACTCACCATCACCTCTGAACGCGAAGCACGACTAGACTTTAGTCAACCGTTTATCAATGGCGGTCTGGCTATTGCTGTACCCGTCAATAACGAGTCAACTTGGTGGGCAATGACTAAACGCTTTGTGTCCTTTGATTTTCTATACATCATTATGATTCTATCGTTGGTGCTCTTTGTTGCCGGTGCATTAGTTTGGTATTTCGAGCGCAAAGAAAATACTGAAGAGTTCTCTGACCAGCCACTAAAAGGCCTGGGATCAGGCTTTTGGTGGGCCGCCGTGACCATGACCACCGTGGGTTACGGTGATAAATCCCCCCGCAGCTTGGGGGGACGAGCAGTCAGTCTGATCTGGATGTTTACCTGCGTCATCATTATTTCGAGCTTCACCGCAAGTATCGCTTCGTCGTTGACCGTTTCTAAGTTTCAGTCAAAAGTATCCAGTGTTGCAGATTTAGGTAATGCACGTGTAGCGACCATTGGCTCTTCAGCGACAGCGCGCTGGTTAGAAGATAAGAATATCGGCTTTGAATCTGTAACCGATCTCAACACAGCCTTAGCGAAACTCGACAATGGTCAACTCGATGCTGTGGTTTATGATGAACCTATCATTCGCTACCTAATTCGTACGCAGTCGTATAATAATGTCCGAGTATTACCCGAACGCGTAATTTCGCAAGACTATGGCTTTGTACTACCACAAGGCAGTCCGCTCCGCGAGTCTATCAACCGCGAGCTCTTAGCTATCATCCAAACTGAAGCATGGCGCCAAGAACGCAGCCGCTACCTCGGTCAATAATTTTTCTGGAGTTCAATCGATGTTGTTTAAATGGTTTGAAAATCGTATCAACCCGTTTCCCGAGGAAGAGCCAACGCAGCCGCCGAAAGGCTTCTTTGCGTTTTGTTGGCATTTTACTAAAGGTTCAACACCCTATTTGCTGATGACTGCGCTCTTTATGGCTGGAATAGCCATCGCAGAAGTTTGGCTTTTCGGTTTTTTAGGGCAAATTGTCGATTGGCTGTCACAGCAAGATCGCGAAACAATTTTTCAAGATCAGTTCATACCTTTAATGTGGATGAGCGCACTCGTACTTATCGGACTACCGCTGTTGGTTTGGGTGCACTCCATGCTGACTCACCAAACACTGCTCGGTAACTTTCCTATGCGCATTCGTTGGCAGGGGCATCGTTACTTAATGAAACAATCGATGAGCTATTATCAGGATGAGTTTGCTGGTCGGGTCGCAACCAAACTGATGCAAACCTCGTTAGCTGTCAGGCAATGTATCATGTCGTTTATTGAGATCATTAACTATGTCGTGGTCTATTTTATTGGCATGTTCTTTATTATTGGTTCCGCCGATTGGCGCCTCATGTTGCCACTCGCTATTTGGCTTGTGCTCTACGGGATCTTATTGCGCTACTATGTTCCGAAACTGGGACAGGTTTCCGCTTTACAAGCAGATGCACGCTCGGTTATGACGGGACGTATTGTCGATTCCTACACCAATATCCAAACCGTCAAATTGTTCTCCCATGCACAACGTGAAGCGCGGTTCGCTAAAGAGGGTATGAGCGAGTTTTTAACCACCGTCCACGCGCAAATGCGCTTGGTCACGCAACTCTATGGCTTTCTATATTTTATCAATTGTGGACTATTATTCGGATCCGCTGCGACCGCCATCGTCCTATGGCGAGGCGACTGGGTCACCTTAGGTGCCGTGGCGGTTGTCATTGGTTTAGTACTGCGCTTGTTCGGTATGTCACAAATGGTCATGTGGCAACTATCAACGCTGTTCGAGAGCATCGGCACCGTACAAGATGGGATTGGTTCACTCGCCGTTCCCCAACGTATTGTTGATAAGCCCGATGCCAAGCCGTTAAACGTACCGCACGGTAACATTCGGTTTAATCATGTCAGCTTTCACTATGGGAAAGGCTCCGGTGTAATGGAAGATTTCAATCTAGACATTAAACCGGGTGAAAAAATTGGCGTTGTCGGTCGCTCGGGTGCCGGAAAATCGACGTTGGTTAACTTATTACTGCGTTTTTACGATGTAGAAAAAGGCGCCATTACTATTGATGGTCAAGATATTAGCCAAGTACAGCAAGACACTCTGCGCGCTAATATTGGCATGGTCACGCAAGACACTTCATTGCTGCATCGCTCCGTGCGCGACAATATCCTCTACGGCCGCCCCGACGCCACCGAAGAAGAGCTGTTACTCGCGGTAAAACGCGCGCATTGTAATGAGTTTATCGAGCAACTCGAGGACTCAAAAGGACGACGGGGACTCGACGCTCACGTTGGTGAACGCGGCGTTAAGCTCTCGGGTGGACAGCGTCAACGTATTGCCATAGCGCGGGTAATGCTCAAAGACGCGCCGTTACTTATTTTAGATGAAGCAACATCAGCGCTCGACTCTGAGGTTGAAAATGCTATTCAAGATAACTTGTATCAACTGATGCAAGGTAAGACCGTCATTGCTATTGCGCATCGTTTATCCACTATCGCCGCGATGGATAAACTGATCGTAATGGACCAAGGTCAGATCATTGAACAAGGCAGTCACGAACAGCTCCTGGGGCAGGACGGTCTTTACGCTAAACTCTGGCGTCACCAGTCCGGAGGGTTTCTACCTGAGACACTTGATGAAGAGGCCACTCAATATTAAAAGCGCTCTCAATGGGTTGCGGTTTTGCAAAGCGGAAGCCTTGCATGACACCGCAGCCCATCTGAGTTATTAACTGTTCTTCTTCTACGGTCTCTACACCTTCAGCAACCACTTCCATATTAAGCTCTTTAGCAAGCTGCATAGAAGAGCGAATAACCGCTTGCGCAGAGTTATCTTTGACGGCGTCCTGAACAAAGGAACGATCGAGCTTAAGCTCTTCAAACGGTGTGTGCTTCAACCGATAAAGCGATGAGTACCCTGTTCCAAAATCATCAATGGAGAGACGGAAACCCGCTAGATGTAAACGTGCTAAAACCTCTAAAACATTAATCCGATCATGAGCTAAGCGAGACTCTGTTACTTCAATCACGATACGAGACGGAGAGACATTATATTCACGCAGCAGGTCAATCAGCATGTCCGGCAGGTGACGATCGCTAAGGCTCTCGATACTGAAGTTGACCGAAACGCTGACCTGCTCATCAAAGGCGTGAAACTGTTTAAAGTCGCTCAAGACAGTCTTCAAAAAGGTCAAACTCAGCTCACTGATAATACCAAACCGCTCAGCAACAGGAATAAACGTAGCTGGCGATAAAACCTGATCAGTTTTTTTATCGCGCCAGCGCGCCAAAGATTCAAAGCCAACCACCCGATTATCCTTCACATCAACCTTAGGTTGATAATAAGGGACCAACGCACCACTTCGAATGCCTTTGATAATCTGATTTGCTGATAACGAATATATAGAGTGAGGCTGTGGTGCAGGTTCATTAATCGGTCGCGCCATCAGCATGCGGACCACCTGATTGGGCGTAACGGGCTTGGTTAATCCCCCTAGAACTGAGTAGCCAAGTGAGCGAGCCAATTGCTGAACAACATCTAGCACTCGACTATCGTTGCCGCTGATAAATCCAATATCGCCTTCATAATGGGTTTCTGTTAAAAACCGTACAAATTGAAGACCATCCATATCCGACAAACGGAGGTCACATAAAATTAGGTCCGGGTGTTTACTGTGTTCAACTTCATGCAACACCTCAAACCCGCTTTCAAATCGCGTGACCGATGTAATACCTTGTTTAACTAAAATGCTCGAAAGGTGTTCCGCGGTAACCGCATCGTCCTCAAGAATTAATACATGCTGGTAGTTTGAGTTCATAATTGAGGTTCCGCAGCTTTATCGATGTGCGCCCTGCTAACTAATTGAGTCTTTAGTTTTACATTAATCACTCAAAAACGGATTAAACCCTTAAAAAATTAGTTCACTTTTGCGGTTTCAACTTTGGCAAACTCTATCTTCAAGTCGAGCAAACGTTGTTTACCACGAAGACTTAAGTCAGTGATGAACTTAAATTGCTGTCGCGGATCAACAGGGTATGCTTTCAAGCGATATCGTGTGCCCCACGGCTCATCGTTTACAGTAACCACAACAGGCTTGTGAATTTGTAGGTAGGGACTTGTCAATGCTATTTGCTCCAATGCCTCTTTTACCACCAAACCATCAGATTCTGGCGTCAAAAAAAACTCTGCCACACACATCAACGATGGACCGCCGTTATTGGCATTGAGCACCGCATGTTGCCAAATTTTCTCGTGTGGCATCGCAACGACCGTATCATCGGGCGTGACCAACTCGACGGTACGCAATCCTATGTGGGTCACCTCACCATAAACGCCGTCAATGGTCACCCAGTCACCGGGGCGATAAGGCATTTCGTGAATCGCAACGACTCCCGCTATCAAGCTCGACACATAATCTTTAATCGCAAAGCCAATAGCTAACCCAAGCGCTCCCAAGGCTGCGACCATATTTTTTAGCGTCGGCTCGATAAAAATTGGCACAAGCATAACTAACGCGACGATTACGACAACTAAGCGAATCAAAGGAATCAGCGCCAACGTGTACAAGCGTTGTTTACTATGAAGTAAGTTGGCTAGACGAGGCAGTAATCGCTGACTCAAAAATACAATAAGCCACGCGATTAGGATGATCGCAACAACTTGCAGAGCTGCGTTTGAATCAACCGTCTTAAACAAGTCGGAAATTTTTTGTGTGTCCATAAAATCCTACCCCTAACACGATGTCCAATTAAAGTCGCGTTGCGCTAAAAACTGCTTAGCGGCTGGGTAACCGAGTTCAGTGACCGACCACTGATCATCCTGATACCTCACAATTCCGTGACTACGCAATAAGTTTAGACTGTGCTCAATAAGGTTGGGCGCAATACTGTTAAGCACTTCTCCTAATAAAAACGTGCTAAGCCCACCGTGTAAAAGTAGTGCATAAATGACAAACGTTGATGTTTCACCATGAGCGGTTGGCACCTGAGGCATTTCAAGTACAATTTCAGTTTGTTCAGCCGCGACAGCAAAAGCGTTACGATAAGCCGCCGCAATGCCCGGGTGACCCTCACTCACCGCAACCAGACGTTTAGCATGCGCTCGACTCACAGCGATGCGACTGGTCACCATAGACTCAGTATCGAAAGGTCGTAACGTTAACGCCTGGCGATTGAGCCCGCCATGAGTCTTCTCTAAGTAGTAATATAACCAGCTGCCACAAATGACAAGCCCCGGTGATTGAGGCGTCTGAAGCGTTTTTCTCAAAAAGTTTTGCAACCAACGTATACCAAGAGGATGCCGAACAAAACCGTGCGATAAATCGTCCACCACCCAGGGTTCAGACGGTATATTTAACTCATCAACCGAACTTGAAGTCAGTAATGAGTCACGCTGAGGCATTGATACGGGTTGCCAGCCGTTTTGATTAGCCCATTTTCGTATCACACTCCAAGCTGGAGATGCCGGTGCGAGTACTAGCCAAGTGACACGTGGATCATCTTGGTTTTGCTGGTCCAATAGCGTGTTTAGCGAATCCAGTAAAGGTTGCTCATCAAACTTAAATTCGACGCCTTTCGGTTCCTCCTCTGCCGAATTTGCGGTGGATACTTCGACACGGCTCGGTCTGAGTGTTTGTAGCATCTTCTGCCACCAACGCTTTGCCAACATCGTTGTCGGCACACTGGGCGTTTCGTATTCGTTGAGTTCAATCCATCGCCAAAGGTTTTTGTCCACAGCTGTACTCGTTAGTTCATCTTAGTTTCATTTAAAAGGGTTGGTTGCCAAGATGCAATTTTTTTCTTTCTCTACTTGAATTGGCTTACGCCTGTCCCTATTTAGAAATTAAGGGTGAGGTCTCAAAGAGAGTCACCCTCAGCAAAGGCGACAACGATTTGTGCCTTTTTATTGAAAATTAAAATGTTATTGCTTCTAAGGAGAATGACTATGGCTACTATAGATTTAAGTCCTCTGTATCGCAGCAGCGTAGGTTTTGATCGTATGGCATCACTACTCGACGCAGCACTTCGTTCTGACACCAGTGCGAGCGGTTACCCTCCATACAACATTGAGCGTGTGGCAGATAATCAATATGCGATCACTATCGCAGTCGCGGGCTTCGAAGATGACGATTTAGAAATCGAAGTCGAGAACGGTGTACTACGTGTTACTGGCAAGAAAGCAGAAGAAAACGAACAACGTGAGTATCTGCATCGAGGTATCGCAAACCGAGCATTCGAGCGTAAATTCAGCCTTGCAGAACACGTCGAAGTAACGGGTGCAGCACTTAAGAATGGGTTGTTAACTATTGGGTTAGTAAAACGCATTCCTGAAGCGATGAAACCTAAGCGTATCGATATTGGTAGTTCGCCAAAAGAACTACTCGAGAATCGAGTTAAAAGCGAAAGCTAGTCTATTTTGTTTTCCCTGGGCAAAATAGTACAAGTTGAACAGAGGGCAGCATAAGGCTGCCCTTTTTCTTTGCATCATTACCAGCACGTCGGCTTACCGCAGGCAAAGCCTTGTAAGTAGTCAACCTGAGCTTTCGTTAACAACGCTCGCGTTTCATCATTTTCTACTCCGACTGCGGTCACTTCAATTTTATTAATTTGCGCTAAACGGATGCAGCTGTTTACCAACTCAGCATCAGTCGGGTCTAGCAACATATTTTGAACCCAAAATCGATTCACTTTTATCTGAGTCAGAGGTAAATACTTGAGCAAACGAAAGCTATTGAAGCCAGTACCAAACTGATCGATAGCCGTACCAAAACCTAAGTGATTTAACTCCTTGAATAGGCGATACGTTTCCTCAAATCGATCGTTTGCGATAGGTTCCGCAACTTCAAACATCAACTGCTTGGGTTGAATATTCGAGTGCGCTACCATCGACTCAATGAAGTTTATAAAGTCTGCATCCTCTAAGCTCTGCTGTGATAAATTCACATGACAACGCCAAGTACGTGTTGCTTCAAAGGGTTGTTCTTCGAAACGTTCTATAAGCTCTCGAAACAGCCAACGATCCGCCTTTCCCATAATCCCCGCTTGTACCGCGGCGTTTAGAAACTGCTGCGGAGCAATTGCTTCATCGGGCTCGAGTGCATCGTCATTGGGTAATCGCAACAAGATTTCATAACAGTGTTTATCCTGCTCAAGTGATGCGCTTAATATGGGCTGCCGAAATACTTGCCAGTCTTGGTTGACTAATGCACTACGAAGCCGATCTTCCCAACGCCGCTCTTCACTTGTCTGCAGCCGGCGATGATCATCCGCTGTAGCACTGTACACTTTAAAATCACCCAACTGCTGAGCAATTTTTTCTGCATCGTGCGCCTGTCGGATGAGCCGTTCTGCTATACTCAAGTTCGCATCTTTAGCAACGGCCATGCCCGCGTTTGCAGTGAACTGAAAAACGCGACCCTCGGTGCTATACCTAAACTCCCGTACAATTTGCACAAGCTGATAGCAAAGCGCGAAGACCGCTTGCTCGTCATCCGGTCCAAGAATAGCAATACCATTCACTGGGTAACGCGCAAGCCGCATTGTTTGCGGAGTTTTCTTCTTCATTTGCAGAATAAGTTGTAATAATGCCTGATCTCGATGTTGTCCTCCAACCTGATCACAGAGCACGTCGAAACCTTTAATATCGATCAACATCACCGTACATGGCTTTTGCTTGTCGAGCTTCGCCTGGAAAATTCGCTTAAACTCTTCGAAATTAAGCAAGCCTGTTAACGAGTCATGTTTGGCCAAATAGTTGAGTTGCATTTCTGCATCGATTTGCTTGGATACATCCATCACGTGGCCCAAACCATCTGGATAGATGGATACCGAAAACCAACGCCGTTGACCACTAATTAACGTGATATTCACCAACTGTTGCCAGTGCTCACTGCGACCTGGCTCGCGCCAGCTTAAAGCAGCTTCACCGAAAAGATCTTCAGCACTGGGCCAATGTTGCACCAACATGCTTTTATTTGAACATCCCAGCATAGAAAGAAAAGGCTTGTTGGCACGGATCCACTGCATCTTTCTATCAAGCTCAAACCAACCCTCTGAGCTACGCTGCTGAAACAGTCGCATACGTCTGCGAATAGTTAGATTCGCCGCTTTTAAACGATGAACTTTGTGGGCAAGTTGCTCGGATATACGCTCGAAGTTGGCAATCAATAACGCCAAGAGTGTTGCTGTCATCGCACAATATACGACAATGGTATTCTGACCAACCCAGGTTGAAGACATTCGCGGCCATGTTATCAGTAAGCTGAGAACGGTTAGCACAGTGAGTAGGGAGGCTTCCCAAAAGACGCGGTTGCGCGCGCGGCTCGATGTAATAAAGAACATCGCTAATAAGGCGGTAAGCATCAACGCTGAATTTTGCGCCGCCAGCCACCAAGCGCTCCTTAGCATAGGAGCCCATGGCTGCAATACCGCACTAACGATGAACACTAAGGTAATCAACTTTAAGCCGCGTACAATTTGCGATTGACGCGCTAGCCGACTAAATAACTCAACACATGCCCACCCCAGAACAACCAATAACCATTGTTGCGAGTAGGGCATTAATAGTTGTGCAATACTGGGCTTTAACGGCGAGAAATAGGTGATCCAAAGACCACTGTGCAATAACACGACGAGTATGAGAGTGACGCAAACACACGCAATACTCAGCTGAAGACGTCTCCGATTGCCTCGAGTCATACTAAATGCTGCAACAGCAATCAATACCATCAATCCCACATTAATACCCAATGCAGTTTGTTTTTGTTGCAGATGGAGCTGTAATGAGCCGGGATTCCAAAGCTGTATTGGATTGACATATTCGGGAGGGGTTTCGACAGAGACGAGCAAACGTACTGTAGTGCGAGCCGGCACTTCTATGGGTAACATCATTTGTTGTGCAAGGTACGGACGCTGAATCAGGCCATCTTTAAAGCGAACATCAGCCGAATCAATAACTTCTTCATTCCGATTTATCACAAATACTTGTGCGTATTTGACGTAAGAACCGCCGAGATCAACGACAAAAGCCTGATTGATAGCACTGCGATTGTAGAGCGTTGCCAACCCCCATACCGTTGTGTCGTTGTTGGCTTGCGCGCTTTGTTTTAGCGCTTCGAAAGACTGCCAGTATCGGGCACGATTAATATCGAGCTGCTGTAGAGACGTATTCGCTGGCAACACGCGAAATGTCATGTGCTGCGAAAGAAGCAGACGGTCGGTTTGCGCCGAAACAGTAACGATATCGCTCGCTGAAGCGTGGCTACCTATTAACATCAGAGCCCATATCACCAATAAAAAGCCGCTCTGCCTAGCGAATTTCATGATATTACAATTTCCTGACTTGTGCTTCGATCCATTGCTCTGTTCCCTCAAGTGGCACTAACCACGCAGCATCGCACAATGACGAGTAATGCAATAACCAATGTTTGCCGTCAATCGCAAGACGCCAGCTCCATAAGTCTGCACTGCATTCTCGTTCCTTAATAGTTGCATTTATACGTTGAGTTACCAAGGTTAACCACGCATTAATTTCCTGGTCGGTATCATCTTTCGGAAGCCTCGGTAGTGTGACGGTCTCATCCATCCAATACATCCTTTTCCGAACTGAGTGTAAGAAATGACTCTATCTCATCAATGAACGCCTCGCCATAACGCTCCAATTTGACCTGACCAACACCACTAATCACCAACATTTCTGGAGCTGAAGTTGGATATTTCTGACACATTTCTACCAAACTATTATCATTAAATACAACAAACGGCGGAACGCCCTCCCGATCGGCGATGTCTTTACGCAATTTCCTTAAACGTCTAAACAGCACTTTATTGTAGTCACCTCGGTCAGTGATTTTGCTTTGACCCGACGTCAAATTAAGACGAGGCTTAGCCAGTTCAAGCGTATTTTCGCCGCGCAGTATGGGACGCGCTTCTGCTGTTAACTGCAGGGCTGCATGTCGGCGGATATCTTGTACCAAAAAGCCACGGTGAATCAACTGACGGAGTATCGAATACCAGTATTCATGTGCCTGATCACGACCCAACCCATAAGTACTGAGCTCGTGGTGTTGGTGTTCAAGTACCTTTTGGTTTTTTGAGCCGCGCAACACTTCGACTACATGAGAAATACCAAACTGCTGACCAACCCGATAAACGCAACTTAATGCTTTTTGTGCATCTTCAAGCGCGTCAAAACGCGTTGGCGGATCGAGACACAAGTCACAGTTACCACATTCTTTTTCAGAAAACTCATTAAAATAATTGAGCAGTACTAAACGCCGACAAGTTTGGGCTTCTGCCATCGCTTGCATTGCAGAAAACTTTTGACGTTCTACGATCCCCCGATGCTCATTATCATGCTCATCTAGAATGCGCCGTATCCATTGCGCATCACTTGGGTCGTATAATAATAGTGCTTCCGCTGGCAAACCATCACGGCCAGCTCGGCCGGTTTCCTGATAATAGGACTCAATGCTACGCGGAATATCAAAGTGAATGACATAACGGATGTTTGGTTTGTTGATACCCATACCAAAGGCGACTGTCGCGACCACCACATCCAAGTCGTCGCGTAAAAACTGTCTTAATGTTGTCTCTTTCAGTTCACTCGCGAGACCTGCGTGATAAGGTGCTGCTCGAACGCCTGCATCTTGTAGGCTCTCGGCAATGTCTTCGGTCTTTTTTCGACTACCACAATAAATGATACCTGCTGCGCCTTTCTGCTTGCGTACGTAGTCTTTGACCTGCTTAAAAGGCTTATACTTATCTTGCACGACATAGCGAATATTCGGTCGGTCAAAGGAGCTACGGTGACAATAGGGTTGTCTTAGTCCCAACCGTTCGATGATATCTTGTTGCGTTGCCGCATCCGCCGTAGCAGTCAAAGCCATAAAAGGAACATTAGGTAATACGTGACGTAGCTGACCTAGTTGACCGTACTCGGGTCGAAAGTCATGCCCCCACTGACTGATACAATGCGCTTCGTCGATCGCAATAAACTGAGGTTGGTATGTTTGCAAACGCTCAATAAACGCAGCTTGCAACGCTCTCTCCGGACTTACGTAGAGTAAAGATACGTCGCCATTTTGTAAGCGTCTTAATACGTTTAAGGCTTGTTCAGAAGATAGACCCGAGTGCAACGCCTCAGCCGCAACACCCATTGCCTGTAATGCCTCGACCTGATCTTGCATCAATGACAACAACGGTGAAATAACGACCGTCAGCCCAGGTTGATGAATTGCGGGTAACTGATAGCAAAGTGACTTTCCACCGCCTGTTGGCATCAACACAAGTGTGTCTCGCCCTTCAAGCAGTTGCTGGATGACAGCTTCTTGACCCGCTCTAAATTGGGTATACCCAAAAACGTTGGCTAGCGTCTGCTGCAAGCTAGATGTTGTCGGCTGAGCTTCACTTAACGTCATAATAAAATCGGCTAGCTGTTATTGACTTAATGATTCGCATCACTCTATTGTAAGCGTCCTAGCCTCTTTGCACCATGATAAATAATGAATACCCAAGAAATTCTCACACGCGTATCTGCTTTTATGAACGAACAAGTACCTTTTCAAAAGTTACTTGGCTTTGAAATTACCGAGTTCACACCCGAGCGCGGCCAAGTGAAGTTTCGTTGGCAAGATCCACTCATGGGTAATGTTCCACAACGCATGTTACACGGCGGTGTAACCGCAACCGCCCTTGATACTGCCGGTGGATTGGTCGCTATCGCTGGTATGATTGAACGTTTACAGGAGCCTTCAGAGCATTACCTGATGGAACGGTTGAGTCGGTGTGGCACAATTGATCTTCGCGTCGACTACCTGCGTCCCGGTCGGGGTAAAGAATTTATTGCAAATGCATCGATAATCCGTTCAGGCAACAAGGTTGCCGTGGCGCGAATGGAACTTCATAATGAAGACGGTACGCATATCGCCTTTGGTACAGGCACTTATCTCGTCGGATAATCACTAGGTAACATCATGACCGAAGATGCTGTTCGAGCGCGTCAGGGCGTTTTCTTCGCGCTGGCCGCCTATTCATTTTGGGGTTTCGCACCCATCTATTTTAAATCAGTCCAACAAGTGCCGGCGTTCGAAATCCTGGCACATCGAATTATTTGGGCGTTTATATTAGTTTTTATCCTCATCGTAGGCTTAAAACGACTGAATCGTTTAAAGCCGATTATCCGTTCACCAAAAATGATGTTTCGTCTTACCGTCGCTACCTGTCTATTAGGAGGTAACTGGTTTCTATTTATATGGGCGGTTAATGCCAACCACATGTTAGATGCAAGCTTGGGTTACTACATTAACCCACTGCTCAATGTCGCCATTGGCATGGCTTTTTTCCAAGAGAAGATGAGACGGTTACAACTATTTGCTATTGGGTTAGCCATTGTTGGTGTGGGAATACAAGTCGTTACATTTGGCTCAGTGCCTTGGGTGGCGCTCGCTTTAGCGAGCAGCTTTGCGATTTATGGTGCGATAAGAAAGCGTTTGCCTGTCGATTCGATTTCGGGCCTATGGTTAGAGACGACATTGCTTGTGCCGGTCATGTTGGGATATTTATTGTTTTTCGCAGATTCACCCAGTGCTGATATGACAGCAAACTCATGGCAACTTAACGTGTTGCTGATGGCCGCAGGATTAGTTACGACGATACCGCTCCTTTGCTTTACGGCGGCTGCGCAACGCATTCGCTACGCAACACTCGGTTTTTTCCAATATATCGCACCGAGTCTGATGTTTATTCTTGCCGTGAACTTGTATGACGAACCGTTAGCAGAGAGTAAGCTCATTACTTTTGTGATTATTTGGAGTGCGTTGGCGCTATACACCTTTGACTCGGTGATACAGCGCCAGCGAAACCGCCGTCTAAAAAAGTCAGCGGTACAGGAGCCGATTAGTTAAGCGTTGCTTCCATCGTGATTTCTGCATTGAGAAGTTTGCTGATAGGACAGCCTTTCTTGGCTTCTTCAGCAAGCTTCTCGAACTCGTCCTGCTCAATACCTTCAATATCGGCCTGCACTGTTAAGTGAATCTTATCCACTTTGAAACCACCGTCAGCTTCAACTAAGCTCACTTCAGCTTTTGCATCAATCGAGTTAGGCTCATAGCCGGCCTCGCCTAGCATCAGCGAAAAAGCCATCGCATAACAGCCTGAATGAGCAGCGCCGATCAACTCTTCAGGGTTAGTACCTTTGCCTGATTCAAAGCGGCTTTTGAACGAATACTGTGTTTCATCCAAGATGCCACTTTGAGTTGATACAACACCTGAACCTTCTTTGATACTTCCTTTCCAAACTGCATTTGCACTGCGTTTCATAATAACTTCCTCATTAATGAGAGTGTATTATGGCTTACGCGCATAACGCGAATGTCGATCAACTAACTGATAGATGGTTCAAGTTTGGCATAAGCAACCACAAGCCACTTAGTCCCTACTTGATCAAAATTTATTTGGATACGGCTTTGCGGACCTGTGCCTTCATAATTGAGCACGGTTCCATCACCGAACTTCGCATGACGCACGCGCTGTCCCAACGAAAATCCAGTTTGCTCAAAGGCCTCATGACTTGCACCGGTATTGAAGCGTCCATAACTTGTCGGCTTTTGTACCTGAGTTTGCAAGCGCACTTCATGCAGAGCATCTGCTGGCATCTCGCTAATAAAGCGACTCACTTTGTGGAAAAAGTCTTGTCCATAAATACGCCGCTGTTCGGCGTATGTGATAACTAACTTTTGCATCGCTCGTGTCATACCGACATAGCACAACCGACGCTCTTCCTCTAAGCGCCCCGGTTCATCCATCGACTGTTGCGAAGGAAATACGCCTTCCTCGACGCCAGTCATAAAGACCATCGGAAATTCGAGCCCTTTTGCACTGTGTAACGTCATCAGCTGAACCGCATCTTGGTATTCATCGGCTTGCTCTTCACCCGCTTCCAACGCCGCGTGCGCTAAAAAGGCATTAAGCGGTGTAAGGTCTTCTTCAGTCTCGTCTTGAGTAAAGTTTTCGCAGGCACTAACTAACTCTTTCAAGTTCTCAACTCGTGTTTCCGCTTTCTCACCTTTTTCGGCCTCGTACATCGCCAGCAAACCAGAGCGTGATATCACTTCATTGCTTAAACGACCCAGAGTAAAATCTTCCGTTTCATCGTCAGTGGTATTGATAAGTTCGATAAAGCTCGCCACGGCATTGCGCGCTCGACCCGCCAGTTGCTTTTCATCTACAAGCTGGGTCGCCGCCTGCCAGAGAGACTTCTTCTGTTCTCGAGCGGTCTGCCGGATGATGTCTAAAGTGCGATTACCAATCCCGCGCGTCGGTGTATTAATGACACGCTCAATCGCCGCATCATCATCACGATTACTAACTAAACGTAAATAAGCGAGTGCATCTTTTATTTCTTGCCGTTCGAAGAATCGCAAGCCACCATAAATTCGGTAGGGAAGACGCGCATGCAGTAGCGCTTCTTCAAGTACACGTGACTGCGCATTGCTGCGATACAACAGCGCTACGTCCTGTAAGGCACCACCTTGATCGCGCCATTCCTCAATGCGACCCACAATATAGCGTGCCTCGTCCATTTCATTAAACGCAGCATAGAGGCTAATAGGCTCGCCCTCATTGCCTTCTGTCCAAAGATCTTTGCCAAGTCTGTCTGAATTATTTGCGATCACTGAGTTCGCGGCACGCAATATATTTCCGGTCGAACGATAATTTTGCTCAAGACGAATAGTCATCGCTGCAGGGTAATCGTCTAAAAACTGCTGAATATTCTCAACCCGAGCACCGCGCCAACCATAAATTGACTGGTCATCATCGCCGACAATGGTGACGATATTATCTTGCCCAGAAAGCAAACGAATCCAAGCATACTGAATCGAGTTAGTATCCTGAAACTCGTCTACGAGGATATGGCGGAAGCGTTTTTGGTAATGTTCCCGCACGGTTTTGTTATCACGCAGTAGCTCATGCGCACGCAAAAGCAGCTCGGCAAAATCAACTAGACCGGCACGGTCACAACTCTCTTGGTATGCCTCGTAAATCTGTTTTAAGGTTTGTTCGGTAGGATCAAAGGTTTCAATATGCTGTGCTCTTAAACCTTCGTCTTTTTTACCATTGATATACCATTGGGCTTGTTTTGCTGGCCAGCGCTTTTCATCCAAATTCATTGACTTAATTAAGCGCTTAACCAAACGTTGTTGATCGTCACTATCCAATATTTGGAAATTTTGCGGTAAGCCTACATCCATATAGTGCGCTCGCAACAGACGATGAGCGAGACCATGGAACGTACCTATCCACATATTTCTGACCGATGAACCGAGGAGTTGCTCAACACGACCTCGCATTTCCGAGGCAGCCTTGTTAGTAAAGGTCACGGCTAAAATACTGTAAGGAGAATAACGACGTTCTTGAATCAGCCAAGCAATTCGGTGCACTAATACCCGAGTTTTACCACTACCGGCGCCAGCCAATACCAGCATAGGCCGATCATCAGCGCTTACCGCCGTGGCTTGCTTCTCATTTAAACCGGAAATTAACGGGTGCGTGCTCATGCATGACTCCTTGGCTAACTGAATGAGGCTCAGTGTAATGATCCAATACTGTATAAGCAACCAGTTATCTTAAAGGAGTAATGCGCTAAGTTCCTGTAAGTCATCAATGGTCACCGTTGGCAATACGCGCAACTGGTGTGAGCGTCCTAAGCCACTGGTTAACCAAACACTTTGCATTCCAGCACGTTGAGCACCGAAAACATCCGACTGCGGCGAGTCACCAACGTGCAAAATAGCCTCGGGTGCGCAATTCATTGCCTGCTTTACGTACTCGAACATGTCAGTATTGGGTTTGCCACGGAAGTCATGGGTCGGTTGTAAAGCAAGTTTAAAGTAATGCCCGATGCCCACGCGCTTAACATCGGCATTGCCATTACTTACAGCCACTAAGCTATACCGAGATGCTAATTGATCGAGCAAGTCATGCACTTGTTCACTGACACTAAAGTCGCTGCGAAAGGCGAGGAATGCATCCATAATCTCATCGGTTACCGTGTCCGCATCATCGATCTCAAGTTCACGAAAGCCTTGTAGCAAAGTGGCACGACGCAGCGCAGTCATATTGTCTGCTAGGGCATCATCGCGTCGCATTAAGTCCAACCGACGCTGCCGCCAGTGCTCAATATCCCACTCTCGCGTCTTAGGCACACGTTCAGTGATGAGCGAATGGGTACGCTCCTCAGTCCGTTTAATAATCGGAACGTTGTCGTATAAAGTATCGTCTAAATCAAAACTAATGACTTTAGGCGGATGAAAGCGTCGATGGAAACGTATCATGAGGACTTCTTACCTTTAGTTGCACGAGGATGAGCCGAATCGTAAACTTCTGCCAATCGCTTAAAGTCCAAGTGAGTATAGACTTGCGTAGTCGACAGGTTCGCGTGCCCGAGTAACTCTTGTACGGCTCTTAGGTCGCCACTGGATTCCAACATGTGTGAAGCAAAAGAGTGGCGCAATTTGTGTGGATGTAAATTACCCACCACGCCTTGCTGTTTTCCCCAAAAATTGAGCCGTTGCTGCACGGTTCGCTGACTAATACGTTGGTTACGCTGACTAATAAATAGCGCGACCTCGGGACGCATAGCCAACCAATTGGCCCGTACTTTCAGCCAACGCTGTATCGCTTTTATAGCGATCTTACCCACAGGGACAATTCGTGTTTTGCTTCCTTTACCGACAACGCGCAGCTGTCCATAGCGAAGGTCGATACTATCCATATCTAAGCTCACTAACTCAGCTAAACGTAAGCCGCTCGAGTAAAGCAATTCCATCATCGCGGAATCTCGGATCGCTAATTCATCATCGAGGGGAAGTTCCAATAAATGTGAAATACTATCGACATCAAGGTTTTTAGGTAGCCTTTTAGGGATCTTAGGTGCCTTTAGGCCACTGAGGGGATCATCATTTAAATGTTGATAGTCAAGCATGTACTGCACAAAGGTTCGCCATGCAGATAGTTTAAGCGCAATTGAACGTTCGCCGAGACCATCTCGGCGCCACCCCACAAGTAGTCGTTCAAAAATAGAGCGAGTCAATTGATGGGCATGCTCGACACCTTGTCGGTCGAGCTGCTCAATATCGATCCCCGTCAGGCGTTGATAGTTTTTAATCGTCAGCTGAGCTAACCCACGCTCGCCTTCAAGTTGTTGCAACCAACGATGCTGAATCTCATGCAGCTTCATGATCAACGAGCAAGCGAGGCAATAAGGCGCTTAACAAGGCTTGTAATTGATTAATTAACAAAGGATCCATTGCTGGCTCAAAGTGGTCCGCTTGGCTACTGCCGACCGCAAACATGCCGACTTCACCTTGATCACCGAGTGACATCAGCGCGACTGAATGAACCGCTTCATCTTGAAACAACAGCTTGCGTTCTTGTTCAGTTAAGCGTCCAAGATAGATGGGACTCTCCTCAAAGCGCTTACTCAATAACTGACGGTGAGTATCTGCCGCAAACACTAATTGATCGCTGACTTCGATGGGGCTATCGAATACTTTCAACGTTAGGGCCGATAAACCTAAATCATCTTCAAATGTGTCACTTAAAGCATCGAGCGCCTGCTGTAGAGTTCGGCAATTTAGTAATTGAACATATAATTTACTATAGGCTTTAAAAATGGCCTCGTTTCGCCTTGCATTAATCATTAATTCGGTTATTTCTTCTTCCAACTGATTAACGCGCTCACGTAGCTTCTGTTGTTGACGTTCGACTAACGATACCGAGCCTTTACGTTCGTGAGAAACTGACAGACGACTGAGTAAATCATCATGTCGTTCGAAAAAGTCGGGATTTTGTTCCAAATAGGCTCGAATAAGGGTGTCATCAATGACAGGTGTATCAAGCGCTTGTTTGTTATCGTTCATATCACCATTTGTCCATCAAAAATAAGTGTTGCAGGTCCTGTCATTTTTACCGACTGACCCGCCTGCCAACGAATAGTCAACTCGCCACCGGGCAGCGCAACTTTAACTTGGCGCTCCAGTTTGTCTTGCTGCATTCCAATGACCGCGGCGGCACAAGCTCCGCTACCACAAGCTTGAGTCTCACCGACACCACGTTCAAACACACGTAGCTTTATCTGCTGACGCGAGACAATCTGCATAAAGCCCACATTGACGCTTTCAGGGAAGCGCTCATGCTGAGCAATTTTTTCACCTAATGACGCGACCGGAGCGGTATTTACATCGTCAGTTTCGATAACGCAGTGTGGATTTCCAAGCCCCATTACACCACACAACACGGTCTCATCGGCGACTCTCAATACATAGGTATGCTCGGGTTTCTGAGCTTTAAAAGGGACACTGGCTGGCTCAAACATGGGCTCACCCATTTCGACCGTTACTTGGCCATCCTTTTCTATATGCAAAACCATCGTGCCGGCTTTGGTACTCACTTTTAGGTGATTTTTATTTGATAAACCTTTCGCTTTAACAAATTTAGCAAAGCATCGCGCCCCATTACCGCATTGTGCGACCTCGCTTCCATCAGCATTAAAAATGCGATAGTGAAAATCGAGATCAGGGTCATATGGCGGCTCGACCAATAGCAGTTGATCGAACCCGATACCACGGTGCCTGTCTGCCCACTGCTTGATTTGCTCAGGATTCACATAAAAGTTCTGTGTGACATTATCGATGACAACAAAGTCATTACCTAATCCGTGCATTTTTGAGAACTGCAGTAACATCATTCTACTCCTCAGCGATAAGCCGCTCACCGCGGATCAGATCATCGAATGTTTCACGCTCACGTATTAACCATGCTCGGTCGTTTTCAACCAAGACTTCAGCAGGTCGTACACGCGTATTGTAATTTGACGCCATAGTAAACCCATAAGCCCCCGCGTGCTTTATAGCAATAAGGTCATCGGCGTTTACATTGAGATGGCGCGCATGGCCCAAAAAGCAACCTGTTTCACAAACAGGACCCACAACATCTACGATGCCATCCGCAACCCCGGTCAACTCACGTACAGGCACAATATCGTGCCATGCTTGATAAAGCGAAGGACGCATCAGGTCGTTCATTCCCGCATCGACTAACACAAACTGTTTGTCAGCTGAGCGCTTTATGTATTCAACTTTACTAATCAACACGCCAGCGTCCCCAACGATTGCACGTCCTGGTTCCAACATTAACGTGAGCTTAGGATAGTCGTGAGCTAGATCAATAACACCTTGAAGATAATTTTCTAAATCGAGGGTTGCGTGGCCTTCATAATCGACACCGAAACCTCCCCCTAAATCAAGGTGTGAAAGCTCAATTGCCTCTTCTTGCAGTCTTTCTAAGAGCTTAAACATACGCTTTGCTGCATCTAAAAAAGGCGCATCAGACATAATTTGTGAACCAATATGGCAGTCTGCACCTAACAGCTCGATATGGTTAAGCGTATGAGCTCTGCGAAAAACTGCCATAGCATCATTTATGGCTATCCCAAACTTATTAGCTTTTAAACCTGTCGAGATATAAGGGTGTGTTTTAGCGTCAACATCGGGATTGACGCGCAGAGACACGGGAGCACGTGTTTTTAGCGCCCGAGCAACTTGCTCAATCCGCTCTAGCTCTGCTGCAGACTCAACGTTAAAACATGCAATGCCTTTTTCGAGTGCGAAACGAATCTCTGCTTCTGACTTGGCGACGCCCGAAAATACCACCTGATTAGCGGATCCACCGGCTGCTAACACACGCTTGAGCTCGCCTCCTGAAACAATATCAAACCATGCACCCTGTTGAGCAAGTAGTTGCAATATAGCCAAGTTGCTGTTCGCCTTAACCGCATAGCACAACTTATGCTGACTCGGCCAAAACGCACGAAACTTTTGCCAATTCGCTAAAATTTGGCTTTTTGAGTAAACATAAAGTGGCGTACCAAATTGCTCAGCTAACGCTGAAAGGTTGTTAGACTCTATATGAAGCTGTCCCGCTTTATAACTTAACTGACTCATCGGCGTTACTTGGTTGTTGTGGTTGTGGTTGCTGTTGGTTTTTTTCAGGCATTGGCGCTGGTTGCAGAGGTCCTTTTTGACCACAAGCGGCTAGGGCGCATACACTGGAGAAAACGATACACAGTTGAATCAATGGCTTGGTTACATTTCGCTTAAACATCGCTAAACTATATCTTTATATTGAATATGCTCGTGGCGCCTATCATCGCACCACCAAAGCGAAATGTCATTAAGTAGTAAGGGGTAGACATGTCAAAGACGGTAAGAATTGCTACGCGCAAAAGTAAACTCGCCATGTGGCAGGCGGAACATATACAAGCTCGTTTAGCGTCGCTCTATCCAGAGCTCACAATTGAGCTTGTACCCATGTCGACGCGCGGCGATATTATCCTTGATACACCTTTAGCTAAAATCGGCGGTAAGGGCTTATTCGTAAAGGAACTTGAAGCAGCGATGTTAGAAGGCAGAGCCGACCTCGCGGTACATTCTATGAAAGATCTTCCAGTTGAGTTCCCTCCTGGACTAGAGCTGCACACTATCTGCGAGAGCGAAGACCCTCGCGATGCCTTTGTCTCTAACCACTACCAATCATTGAATGAATTGCCAGAAGGCGCTGTTGTTGGAACCTGCAGTCTGCGCCGTCGTTGCCAGGTTAAAGAGCGTTTTCCACATTTAATAATCAACGATCTACGCGGCAATGTTCAAACGCGCTTACGCAAACTGGATGAAGGTCAGTTTGATGCGATTATTCTAGCTGCTTCAGGTCTTATCCGATTAGAGCTCGGTGAACGTATTACATCATTTATCCCCGTTGAAGATTCATTGCCAGCTAATGGCCAAGGCGTATTAGGTATTGAAGTACGTAGCGATGATGACGAGATAAAAGCGCTGCTCGAACCACTGCAGTGCTCTACGACACGTTATCGCGTATTAGCCGAGCGTGCGATGAATCGTCGACTTCAAGGCGGCTGCCAAGTACCTATTGGTGCGTTTGCAGTGGTGGATGGTGATCGCCTCAGTTTACGAGGCTTGGTCGGCGATCCAGACGGTGTCGAGGTCATCCGAGAAGAAATCCAAGGTCCTGTCGAACAAGCCGAGGCGCTGGGTATCGAACTCGCGGAGAAGCTACTCGCACGGGGTGCAGGAGAAATTTTGAAGGCGGTGTATGACCAGCACGACTAAGGCGCTGATATTACAACCCGATGACTCTAGACAGCGTATTATCGGTGCGTTGTCGGAGTCAGCAATTCAATTCACACAACACAGTTTTATTGATATCGAGCCTATTAGCGTAAAGCCGCTTGTAAACCCGGACTACGATGGTGTGATTTGGATAAGCAAAAATGCTGTCAAGTTTGCGGCAGACGCCGGCTTTCGTTTTCTGCCCCAAACGTCAATGTTTGCAGTGGGACCAACAACGGCTCGACTGGCTGCCAATACGTTCGGCATTTCCGCATACTGTCCGACATATAAACATGATAGTGAGTCATTACTAGCTCTGCCAGAAATAGTTAATGTCGATAATCAAAAATGGCTTATTATCAAAGGCGAGAAGGGTCGGGATTTACTATTCGATACGTTGCGAGCACGAGGCGCTACTGTCAGTAGCATTGATGTCTATCGGCGAGTAAAACGGCCATTAAATGACGAAACGCAAGTGACGCAGTGGATGAATACAGTTAATCTAATTGTAGTGACAAGCGCAGAGCAGTTAGGCTATTTTTTATCCAGCCTGCCTCGAGAAGCTGGTGGATGGCTATCCCGTTGCGATTGGATTGTTCCGAGTGAACGCTTGAGAGACCTAATTCCCTTTGTTGCAGCAGACACTATCACCGTGACTGGCAGTGCAACTGAGAGCAAGATGATTGAGGCGATAATAAAACATGGATAACGATAAGAACGAAACCCCAGAAACGGCGGCCGATTTAGCAACAGAGTCTAATCAGGCCACTTCATCAGACCCACACAAGTCGCCTAAACGATCACGCTCGCGACTTAAAAGTGCTATTTATTGGCTGTTGCTTATTTCAGTAATAGGTCTGGCTGTTTGGATTTATTTAAAGCAGCCATACAAACAATTACCATTTTGGCCGGAATCTGAAACACAGACTCAAGTAAAAGAGCCCGTCATAGAATATGCGCGTCAGGCAACCGTCGCCCGCACTCAGAAGCAACTTGAACAGCTGCAGACCGAACTGCAACAGGCGAAGCGTCAGATTGAACAAAACTCAGACAACCGTGAACAAACTCAGCTCAATCGACGCCTGAACCAGATAGAACAGGAACTCAACCGGCAACAACAAACGTTGCAACAATTAGCTGATCAGCTACCTCAACAACAGGCCGAGCGTATACGTGAGTGGCGTTTGTTTGAAGTCAAGCAAACCTTAGCGGCAGCGGCTCGTTCAGCGATTTTTAATGCCGACGCACAAACCGCACTTCAACTTCTTGATATTGCAAGTCAGCAATTAGCAGGTATTGAATCATCAGGAGCCTTGCAAATTCGCCAGGCAATCGAAGAGGACAAGCAAGCCTTATTAGAGTACCAACAGAGCGATGCAACGCAATGGGTCGTTGAACTTGCGGCAGCGAAACGCCAAGCCCTCTCGCTAGCAAATAAAACACCGACCCATGATTTCGCAAGTGAAAATAGACAAACCAAAGAACCGACCAATTGGCGCGAACATCTTGCTTATAATTGGCGTGCCTTTATGGATAATTTTTTCCGTATTCAAAAGTCGACTGACTCTATAGAGCCCGTTATATCAAACGAAGCCATCACCCTTAAACAGCAACAGCTCGATTTGACGCTTAGCGTTGCAGAAAATGCCGCATTAAAAGGTCAAGTTGAGCTAGCCAAAACCAAACTGAAAGAAGCGAGTGCATTAATTAGTGAGATAAAAGCGGATAGTCCGGCACAACAACGCGTACTGAAGAAGCTAGCGCAATTGGAGGATGGCATTAAACAAGCCGCTGAGCTGCCCGAAGTGTCGTCTCTTTCCGTAGCAGCAAGTCAGCTAGGAGGACGTTTACAATGAAATGGTGGGTGTACGTCCTAGTTGTTTTAATTGCGGGGGCTATTTTAGGTCCGATCTCTGCTGGCAACGCAGGTTATCTGTTAATTAATTTTGCGGGCTATACGATAGAAAGCACCGTTATTGGCTTGGTTGTATTTCTAGTAATCGCGATATTAGCGTTCAGCATAGTTATTGCTGCCATTAGAGCTTTATTAGGTAAGACGCGTGCAGGAAGTCAGTGGTTCTCGCGGCGAAAAGCTAAGAAACTTAAACAGCGAGAAAGGCGAGCTATACTTGCTATGCTGAAGCACGACTACACGTCCGCATTAGTCGATTTCGAGCTTCTCTATAAACAGCAACGTTCTGAGAATTTGGCTGCGCTATTAGCGTTCACCGCAGATAGAGCAGGGGAGCCTGGCAAAGCAAAATATTGGCTCGATACTGCGGGTTCAGACTTCAAGTCGGCGGTGGGTTTTATTTCTATGCAAAGTGAAACTCAGAATAATGGCGATCATCAGCAGCTTTCAATACGCCACGTGGAGAGTCAGCTCGATCGGGGTGAGCTTCCTCCTAGTCAATGGGCTCAGACCATTGAGTTATATAAAACCGAAAAGCGCTTAGATGACTTGCAACCTCATTTGAATCAAATCCAAGAACAAGCAAAGCTCAGCCAACAGGATTATGACCAACTCGTATTATCCGTTTACCTGCAGCACTTTATTCGTATCGCCCATAACGATGCCAAAGCACTATTTAAGGACTGGAAGAGTCTAAGCCGCACACAGCGTAGCACACCGTCTATTCGACTCGCGTACGCAAAGGCACTTAACTACTACGGACAACACGCTGCGTGCACTAAAGTCGTCAAAAAGGGCTTGGAGCGCGGTGAGCTTAATTTGAATGATTGTGTTAATGAACACGTGTTAGTCGGTACCGACCCCAACATCATTGATTGGGTACAATCTCACTTGAAGCGCAAACCTAACGATAGTCAGTATATCCGCGCACTTGCTGTGTTAGCTTTGGGGAACAAAGACTATTCGTTGGCTCAGCGAGCGTTAAAGAAACTTAGCGATTTAAATGCGTGCAATAAGGACGATTATATTAGGATGGGTGACGCATACGCTGCGCTGGGCGATAACCGCTTAGCGGCTAATGCTTATAAGCAAGCACTAACCGCTAAAGCGCGCTAATTACTGGCGGACACCTTCGATGGAAAGGTATAGCTCAACTTCTTTGGCCTCAGGGCCTAAGTTGTAATCAATGTTGTAGTCGGCCAATGTCAGGTCGACTTCACCTTCAAAACCACGGCGGAAGCCACCCCATGGATCTTCGCCTGCACCGACCTGTTCTACTTCGATAGCAATTTCTTTGGTTACACCATTCAGAGTAAAGTTGCCGTACAGCGTACCCTCATTTTCATCATCACTATCTGGGACGTAACGTGTACTGACAAAGCTTGCCTCAGGGTATTCTCCCGTGTTTAAAAAGTCGTCGCTACGGAGATGTTTATCGCGTTCCGCATGGTTGGTATCAACGCTCGCGGTATCAATTGTCACTTCAACTGAGGCATTGCCCGGATTCGCCTCGTCGTAACTAAATTTGCCTTCAAAGTCATTGAAGCGCCCTAGCAACCAGCTATAACCTAAGTGTTTAATCTTGAACTGAATAAAGGCGTGTTGACCTTCAGTATCAATGACGTAATCGTCTGCAACCGCGGGAGCTGCTAATACGCTACCTACGATGGCGGATAATGCTAAAAGTTGTGTTTTCATAACTTAGTTTCCTCTTAAGGTTTTATCATTCGAATAAGTGTTGAACGTTTATCAATAAAGTGATGCTTTAATGCCATAACGCCATGGCCTAGCGCTAGGATCACTAAGACATAAGCGGCATATTCGTGGATGGCGCCTGCTAATGTGGCTTGTTGATCTACCTGAAAAGGCAACGCAGGGACGTCAAACCAATCGAAAAAGCTAATAGGTTTGCCTTCACCCGTTGAGATTAAATAACCGCTAAAAACAACCGCGAGTAGACTGATATAGAGTAGTACGTGACCGAGTTTTGCAGCTTTTTTCTCGAATGCAGAACCATCAATTGTCGGGGTGCCTTTTACAAGCCGCCAAACAACTCTAAAAAGGGTGATGAAGAGTACCAACAAACCTAGGGACTTATGCCACCAAGGCGCTGTTGTGTACCAATTAGAGTAGTAGGTAAGATCGACCATCCACCAACCCAGCACAAACAGCCCGAATACAAGCAGAGCACTGCTCCAGTGAATGATGATCATGAGGGCATCATAACCTTTTACCCCTACTTCTCTCATATTTCCTCGCTATTTCGCTGATATGTTATTGCATGACACCTGAATAATAGTATGGATATATAGAAATAAAAGCAGCCATTTTAGGAGATAACGTTCGATTTATTTGTATCGTGCGCCTTGGGCGCACGGCTCGGTGTGGATTGTCGCGCACAATGCGCGACGTACGTGACGCGGTGGTAACATCATGCGGTGGTAGCGTGCGCATTCTGCGCACGGCGCGGTGTGGATTGTCGCGCAGGATGCGCGACGTACGTGGTGCGGTCGTAGCGTGCGCATTCTGCGCACGGGGCGATATGGGTTGTCGCGCACAATGCGCGACGTACGTGACGCGGTGGTAACATCATGCGTTCGTAGCGTGCGCCTTGGGCGCACGGCGCGGTGTGGGTTGTCGCGCAAGATGCGCGACGTACGCGGTGCAAGGGCGACGTGCGTCTGGCGAGCAGGCATAAAAAAACCCCAGCCAAACGGCTGGGGTTATTCTATTTGAAGTCTGGCGGTGTCCTACTCTCACATGGGGAGACCCCACACTACCATCGGCGCTGGTATGTTTCACTTCTGGGTTCGGAATGGAGCCAGGTGGTGCCATACCGCTATGGCCGCCAGACATAAACTGTCACAACATGGATTCGGCTGATTGTTTCGCCACTCTCTTATTCAATTCGATAAAGCGTCTTACGTGCTCAACAAGCAAACACCTTGGGTGTTGTATGGTTAAGTCTCACGGGCAATTAGTACGGGTTAGCTCAACGCCTTACAACGCTTCCACACCCCGCCTATCAACGTCGTCGTCTGCAACGACCCTTCAGAGCACTTAATGTGCTAGTGAGAGCTTATCTCGAGGCTCGCTTCCCGCTTAGATGCTTTCAGCGGTTATCGATTCCGAACTTAGCTACCCGGCAGTGCCACTGGCGTGACAACCGGAACACCAGAGGTTCGTCCACTCCGGTCCTCTCGTACTAGGAGCAGCTCCTCTCAACTCTCAAACGCCCACGGCAGATAGGGACCGAACTGTCTCACGACGTTCTAAACCCAGCTCGCGTACCACTTTAAATGGCGAACAGCCATACCCTTGGGACCGACTT
>NZ_LSBQ01000021.1:0-51083 GCF_001577655.1 Idiomarina sp. T82-3
TTACTTTTGCAAGTGCCCACACAGTTTGCTTGGCTTGATATATTGTTAAAGAGCGTTTCTCAGCAGCCTTGCTGCGAGAGGTGCGTATTCTACACACCGTCAGTTTTCTGTCAACACTTTTTTGAAAAAAGATTTTTAGAAAACTTATGTTTTCGGCGACTTCGTTGTCTGCCTCAAACGTGGGGCGTATTTTAGACATTTATCTCCGCGGGTCAAGGGCTATTTTTCAATTTTAATTGATTTTTTTGCTGTTCGGTCAAAGTTAAATCAGTTCGTTTCTTTTATGACCAATTTTCCCAGTAGACTGTACAAACTATGCGCTTTTAAGCAAAACAGCTATAGTTAAATGCACAATTCGAAAAGACAAAAGATGATAGGAGTAGGGTTATGGCTGATATCCGTAGCTACCATGAAAAGGAGCCGCAATTAGGCGAGCGCGTCTATATAGATGATAGCTCAGTCATCGTAGGTGAAGTTATTATTGGCGATGATGCAAGCATCTGGCCACTCGTCGCAGCCCGTGGCGACGTTAACTATATCCATATTGGCGCTCGTACCAATGTACAAGACGGTTCTATTCTTCACGTGAGTCGCGCAAGCGCTGGTAAACCCGATGGCGATCCACTCATTATAGGAGAAGACGTCACTGTAGGACATCAATGCATGTTACATGGTTGTCGTATTGGTAACCGTGTATTAGTAGGAATGTCCGCTATCGTTATGGACGGCGTAGAAGTACAAGATGACGTCATCATCGGTGCGGGTAGTTTAGTTCCGCCGGGTAAAGTATTAGAGTCCGGCTTTCTTTATGTTGGTAGCCCAGTAGAAAAGAAGAGACCATTGAACGATAAAGAAATGTCATTCCTAAGTGCATCAGCAGAAAACTATGTTCGCTTAAAAGATGAGTATCTGATCGACGTTAAGCCAATATCATGAATCACACTCGCAATTAATGAAAGCGCCGAGAGGCGAACTTGTTCAGTTGTAGCAGGTCACTTTTATCTTCTAAGCGACCTGCTACAACATGAATCACACCTTCACTCATCTCAATAACGCCCTTAACCCATAATAGTTGGGCCGATAAAAAAGCCTTTCTATATAGAGTCGCTGTATTGGCCCAAACTACAACATTCATATTGCCCGTTTCATCTTCTAAGGTTAAAAAAGTGACACCACTTTTAGTTCCCGGTCTTTGTCGACAAGTCACAAGACCGATAACCTCAATTATCTGCCCAGAGCGACAGCCTGCTAGAGTCTCGGCAGTAATACTCTTAGTCACTTCAGGGTGGTTGCGTATAAGCGCCATCGGATGTCGACGTAAGCTAAGTCCGGTACTCACATAGTCTGCTTTTATATCCTCAGTCTCAGACGGCTTAATTGAGATTTCACTCTTATTATCAGCCACTTCATTAAAAAGTGGCATTTGCTGGTCGCTGAGTGACAAAGCATCCCATTGGGCTTGATAACGATGTCCTGATAAAGATGTGAGTGCATCAGCTTTTGCTAGGGCTTGAATATCTGATTCATGTAAGCCCCCTCGACGTAACTGCTCAGTGTTAGCAAACAAAGCGTCTGCACGCGAGTTCAACAACAACTCGGTTCGTGAGCGAGATAGTCCGAAGATCTGGCGTAAGCCAATACGCACACAGTTCCCTTGGTCAGCAAGCCACTGGTAATCCCACTGACTATAATTAACATCCGCAGGTAGAAACCGAACACCATGGCGCTTTGCGTCTTGAATTAATTGGGACGGTGAATAAAAACCCATGGGTAAGCTATTTAATAAGCCTACAAAAAATGCCGCCGGATAGTGCACTTTTAGCCAAGCCGAGGCATACGCTAAATTAGCAAAGCTCGCCGAGTGTGATTCTGGAAAGCCATACTGACCAAAGCCACAAATCTGGTGAAACAGCCGTTGCGCAAAGGATTCACTGTAACCTCGCGCTCGCATACCGGAAATCAGCTTATGCTCAAACTGCTGCAATTTACCAGTACTCTTCCAAGCTGCCATAGCACGTCTTAACTGATCGGCTTCACCCCCACTAAAGCCTGCCGCTACCATCGCCAACTTAATTGCTTGCTCTTGAAAGATAGGCACACCCAGCGTCCGTTGCAGAACTTGTCTCACTTCGTCGCTGGGATAATCCACTTTTTCTTTACCGGCTCTTCGGCGTAAATAGGGATGCACCATGTCGCCTTGAATAGGTCCTGGCCGGACAATCGCAATTTGTATGACTAAATCATAAAAAGTGTTGGGCTTAAGGCGCGGTAACATGTTCATTTGCGCGCGAGATTCAATTTGAAACACACCCACCGAATCACCTTGCTGCAAGGCCCGATAAACAACGGGGTCTTCTTGAGGAATATCGGCCAACCCAAGCGTTAGATCGCGTTTTTCTTTTAATAACCCAAGCGACTTACGTAATGCAGTCAACATACCTAGCGCCAGCACGTCTACCTTTAATAGCTTGAGTACCTCCAGGTCGTCCTTATCCCACTGGATAACAGTACGATCACGCATACTGGCATTTTCAATGGGTACGAGTTGAGTCAGTTCATTGGCAGCGATAACAAAACCACCCACATGTTGAGAAAGATGCCGTGGAAATCCCATTAGCTGCTCAGTTAAAGATAATAAGTGCTGTCCTCGTTTAGACTGAACGAGAGCAGGGTATTGCTCAGCAAGTTGCTCCTTCCAGTTCTGTGTTTTATCCCGACGATCAAGGTTTTGTCGATACGTTTGTAGTTGTTGTTCGCTAAAACCGAGTGCTTTACCTACATCTCTAAAAGCACTTTTAAAACGATAGCGAATAACGGTTGCCGCTAAAGCTGCACGCTTACGACCGTACTTCTTGTAGATATACTGAATTACCTCCTCACGTCGCTCATGCTCAAAGTCCACATCAATATCGGGGGGTTCATCTCGCTCTTTGGATATAAAACGCTCAAACAACACGTCGAACTGAGCGGGGTTAACCGCGGTAATCTTAAGGCAGTAACAAACCACCGAGTTTGCCGCAGAGCCTCGCCCTTGATAGAAAATCCCCTCAGACTGAGCAAACTCGACTAGGTCATAAATGGTAAGAAAGAAATACTCATAGTGTTGCTCGGCTATCAGCTTCAGCTCTTTCTCATACTGACTCACAACTGACTCTGGAACGCCTTCTGGATAACGTTGCTGAGCACCCTGTTCTGTAAGGTGCCGTAAATACTGCTGTGCCGTCATACCTTTAGGCACCAATTCGGCAGGGTATTCGTAACGTAACTCTGACAAACAAAAAGTGCAGCGGTCAGCTATTTTTGCAGACTCCGTTAACCAGTTGGCTGGGTAACACGCCTGTAATGCCTTTAGATCACGTAACCGACGTTCGCTGTTTAACGCACAGACCTCCGGATGCTGTACCAGCGACTGGTTAGCGTTAGTCGCACTCAAAATATCCAGTAATGGCTGCCGATTTTCGTCATGCATAACCGCGCCATTAGATGCTGTAACAGGTAATTTAACCTGTTGACTTAAGCGACAGACCATCCGAAATAAGGCTTTGTCATTATGTTGGTAGTGTCTTTCGTAGAGTAGCCATAAACGATCGCGCCAGTGACGCTTGAGTTGATGCCCCAAGTTTAAAGCTTTAGCGTAAGAAAGACCCTCGGTGTCGCACTGTGGCCACCATAGCAAAAGCGCTTCATCGAACCCATGCAAAAAGTCATCCAGCTGAGCGGCGTATGAACCTTTCTCGGAACGTTGTCGAAATAAAGTGATTTTCTCACACAAGCCTGCATAAGCGCTGCGAGTAGAGCACAGCACCACAAAAACACCTGCTCCAGGCACCATAAACTCACTCCCTACAATGAGTTTAATAGACCGCTCGCGAGCCGCTTCATAGGCGCGTACCACACCAGCGACTGAGCATTCATCGGTTACTGCAATCGCCTCGTAACCGAGCTCTGTTGCTCGATCAACAAACTCACTAGGGTGAGAGGCTGAACGCAAAAAACTATAGTTCGACAAACAGTGCAGTTCTGCATAACGCATCAGCTAAACCACCCCTGTAAAAACCAGTGACTCTTTTCAAAGAAAAGCCAGCCTAGTCGTTGTTGCTCATCTTTAGCGAGCCAGTAATCTCTGCAGACTTCAGACGTTGACCACCAACCCGACTGGATTCGCTCGGGCCCTTCTAATAACTGCCAATGCTCAATTTGTACTAACTCGGGTTCCGTTAATAACCAAAGTGGCCGTCGCGGCGCATGCCGCTGAACTGTGAGTGTCGTCATTTGAGCGGCGCGCTGTTCATTGATTAAAGGGCGGGGATCACTCGATAGCTGCGGACTATAAACGGCCTTTTCGCCGAGTCGAGCTTGTAATCGGCTGACTAATTCTGTGACTGTTTGCTGATGTGCAACACCCTTTGTTAATAAGGACCCAGAGTCACGCGTCAATTCAAATAACTCAAGCGCTCTCATCTCAATAGCGATGACCGGCGCCGTAAGCGGGTAGCGATTCATTTGTAACTGCAATAAATTAAGAAACTCTGATGCCCGCCAACTATCCGAGGCTAACTTAAGCGGTACAGATGTTGGTTCCATATCACGGTGCTGTAACTCAATGGTTAACTGACGAATCACTTTTTGCCGCTGATATAAAAATTGCTCTAACTCTTGTAAGAGCCGCTTGAGAGGAAACAGCATACCTTGCCAGTGCTGTATTTCTGTTACTAAATCCAACTGCGTAATAAACGCATCGCGGGGACGGAAAAAGTCAAACGCTTGTGACTCATTGCCTTTTAAACGCTGAATATCATCCACCATACCTGCGCCAAAGCGCTTACCGATATCGGCTGCAGATAATGACCAAAGCTGTTTAAGTTGATGAATACCGGTGCTGAGCAGACGCTTTTCAATTTGAGAAGAAAGTAACAACTGCTTGATAGGTAAGTGCCCCAGCTCATGTTCAATCACACATCGATCCGTACTGAGTTGTTCAATACCTGCACACGCCAAACATTGTGCCGAGCGGGCACTAAACCCTAAACTCATCTGATAACTCACCCCTAGTGTATCGAGCTCTTCTTTTAAGTGATCGATTAAAGGTTGAGTACCTTGATAGAGCTTCAGTAGGCTATCAAGCTCGATAGCAATACCTTGCGGCTTAAACAGTACTTGTTTATCAACAGATAAATATAATCGCTCAGCCAGTCGCGTTAACACCCGCGACTCTTTTTCTTCAGAGTAGGGCATAAGTACGACATCGTTGACTAATGTATGGGCTAAAACCGCACTGTGACCCACTTCTAAACCTTGGCTAAGCGCAGTCTCATTACACTGTAAAAGCCACTCTTTTTGATGCTCCTGATAAACCAGCGCGACGGGCAACGGCTGAATCTGCGGTTGCAAACGCTGTATGTTGTCGAGCAATAGCCGAGGAAAATGTAAATAAAGCCACAGTTTCATAAACTGATATTATTAACTGGCCAACCATAACGACGCTTAACAACATCCACTGTGTGATTTGGATGCAAATGCAGCCGGTTAGTATAGGCACGCGCTTCCACTGTTTTCTCAAGTGCTGTTAAGACAAAGCCCATTTGATGGCCCTGCTGCACTGCCTTTTGCCAACGCCGAACATAACTCGACTGATTTTCGGACTCGGGTTGCCATAAAAACGCAACACCCGCGCCGCTTTGTAGAATTTGTTCAAAAGCCCACGCCGCCTCGTTAGCCGAGGTGTTCAGTACAATATGCAAGCTATCAGCCTGCTTCAAGCGCCAGCGTAAACCCGCAGCCGATAGTAAAGCTGGGGGGTTTAACCAAAATATAGGCTGGTTCATCTCGTGTAATTGTTCGAGTAACGGCCAAAGTAACTTTTGCTCTATAAAAGGAGAGTCGAGCTGCCACTCATGCACCGCATCAAACTGCCAACCACCACCTAACAACTCATTTAATGACGGATGTCCTGTACTGAGAAAACGCTGCTCTTGGTAATGTGTTTGCCGTCCTTGCCAGAGCAGTCCTTTATTCACCAATTGCTTTAATTTCGGTTGCATTGTGTCACCCTCGCAATACTGTATATATGTACAGTATATTAAAAATGGTGAATTTCGCAACAGACAACCTTTATTTGTTCCGTTATGATTGTTGTTTTAAACAAAGGGAAGGGAATGCCACCATCATGATCCGTACACTCTTAATTCCGTTTCGCGTCCTTATCAACTTCACGTGGGCAGCACTGACGACGGCGATTGTCGGGTTAATGGTGATCTTGGTGGGAGTATTTAAACTGTTACTTCCTATTCCGCCACTCACTCGGTTTTTCTCTCACCTAGCCAACTCAGTATTTCGTATCTGGGGCTACTGTATGTCAGTCACCTTTCAACTCACTCAGCGAATGACTTGGCATATCGAGGGGGACTTAAATATTCACAAAAAAGGTTGGTATTTAATTATGGCCAACCATATGAGCTGGGTTGATATTCTGGTACTCATGCATCTAACGCGCCGCAACGTACCTATGCCTCGGTTTTTCTTAAAGTATCAGTTACTGTGGGTTCCGATTGTAGGCATGGGTTGTTGGACGCTTGATATGCCGTTTATGCGTCGCTACTCAAAAGAAAAACTACAAAAAAAACCGCACTTAAAAGGCAAGGATATCGAAACCACCGCGCGCTCTTGTGCAAAGTTTAAACATATCCCCACCACGGTAGTGAATTTCTGTGAAGGCACACGCTTTACACCTGAAAAACACGCCAAAAAGTCGAGCCCTTACCAACATTTACTCACACCCAAAGCAGGTGGTACTGCCTTTGCTTTACAAATCATGGGTGATCAATTTGAGGCTATTCTTGATATAACCATCGTATACCCTGGTAACGATGATCGCCCGGTCGTTTGGCACTTACTGAGTGGCCAACTCCGTGATGTGTACGTTGATATAAAAACACGACCTATTACACCTGAATTAATCGGTGACTATCAAAATGATCCCGAGTTTAAGGCGTCGTTTCAAACTTGGCTCAATGAACGTTGGCAGGAGAAAGATGCCACTATCAGTCGCTTAAAAACAAAGGCGGAGCAAGATAACCAATAAGGACAAACAGTATGGATTTAAACTTCATCAACGAATGGTTGAGCCAGCTCGGACTTGAAGGTGATTTACTGACCTACGCAGTGCTCGGCATACAATCCGTACTCGTCATCATCGCGGGTTATATTATTTATCAAGTCACCCGCTTAATCATCAATAAAACCATTCATCGCATGCTCAGAAAGGCCCCTGAGCGATGGTATAACTCTCTCGTAAACAGTGGTTTTTTTAAGCGGTGCGCCAATCTCGCCCCTGTTCTACTTATTAATCTATTTATTCCCGTAGTCTTCGTTGATGACTTCGAAAAATGGCAAGGTCCTCTACAAACCGCCGTTGGTATCTATTTAACGTGGGTGATCACCAGTATTTTATTGGCGCTAGCGAACGTCGTTTCAATTGCTTACGAGTATTCAAGCAAGGCCAAAGAGGTCCCCATTACCGGCGTCATTCAAGTCGCCAAGCTCATATTAGTACTCATGGCAATTATCATCTCAGTTGCTATTGTGATGAATAAATCCCCTATGTACTTATTGAGTGGCTTTGGCGCCATGACGGCGATACTGATGGTGGTCTTTCGTGACACCTTAATGGGATTTGTTGCAGGGGTACAACTTGCAACTAACCGTATGGTTGGTATTGGCGACTGGATTCAAGTCCCCGACTCGGACGTCGACGGTACCGTTCAAGAAGTCGGTCTTATCACTGTAAAAGTGGAAAACTGGGATAAAACAACGGTTTACTTACCCACCTATGTGCTCATTCATCAATCATTTAAAAACTGGCAGGGGATGATTAACTCCGGAGGTCGTCGCATCAAACGATCGCTGATGCTCGATCTCGACAGTGCCCAGATACTTGATGACGATACCCTTGAGTCGTTGGCATCAAGCTACTTTAATGAATCACTCGATGAGTGGCTCAACCGCCATCAGATTCAGAATCCTGTTTCCAACTTAACGGCGTTTAGATGTTACGTGCAAGACTATGTAAGTGGTCATGAACAAATTCATGAGGATATGACATTGATGGTACGCTTACTTGAGCCTACTGCCTCTGGATTGCCACTTGAGATTTATGCTTTCTCTAAGCAAACAAGTTGGGCAGACTACGAGCAAATCCAGTCCATTCTATTCGAATACCTATACACTATTATGGGTGACTTTAAACTGAGCTACTATCAGTACTTCCCCAAAACACAGACCATCAAAAAGCAGCCTTCTGAGCAACAAACAGAACCTAATGATGACGAAAATGGCAAGGATGGTAATGATAAAGACGATCAATAGATAGAAAAAAGCCCCGCCATTTGGGCGGGGCTCTCATTCTGACTCTTTTTAAGACTTATTAAGTAAGTAACCTGCAAGCTTACTGAAGTCCGCAGCAAAGTCATCGCTATCGCGGAAGCCCTGAGGCAACATTTTATATTTACCGTTTACGATAAACGTTGGTGTTGCACGCACGTCCATATCTGTCGCTTTACGGTCCATTTTACTCGCCGCTGCACGCACCGCGAAGCTCGACATAGCTTTATCAAACTCTTCGCCAGAAACACCATTTAAGATGAATACATTACGGATATCATCCTCGCTGGTCAGCATATTGCGCTGAGCAAAATTGTAATCGAATACGGCTGGAATAATTTTTTCTTCAATACCGAGTTTTTGAGCAACAACAAACGCTTTTGTCATCGTTTCACCCACATCATCTTTGGGACTTAAAAATGACACATGCATTTTCTCAAAAGCGTCTGGGTATTCCTTTTTCAGGCGCTCCGCAATAGGTTCAAAGCGATAGCAATGAACACAATAAAACGAGAAAAACTCGAGTATTTGTGCGTCACTTGTCGCTGCATCAGAAATCACTTCGTAATGGGTGCCTTCCTCAAACTCTTGAGCTTGCACCATGCCCGTTACCAACAGTAACGCGCTCGCTAATCCTAACAACCAGTTTTTCATATGCTCTTACCTATTTAATTCGCTTTATTAATAACCGAGTTTAATGGGTGCTTCGTCTAATGCAGCCCGCTGTTCTTTAAGCGCTAATATTTGTGACTCCCAGTAGCGAGCTTCGCTAAACCATGGAAACGCACGTTGAAAAGCACTGTCCTGCCAACGTTTAGAAAGCCATGCCATGTAATGAATGAGTCTAAACCCGCGTAAAGGTTCAATAAACGCAATTTCTTTTTTATCAAAATTGCAGAAATCTTGGTAGCCCTCAACTAACGCATCGAGCTGACACGTTTGATCTTCACGAGAGCCATTGAGCATCATCCAAAGGTCCTGTATTGCCGGACCCATACGGCAATCATCTAAGTCGACGAAGGTTAGTTCTGTATCATACTGCAATACGTTACCAATGTGACAGTCGCCGTGTAATCTTTGATAGGTCAAACTATCCCATGCAAAAGTTTGTAGTGTCTCTGCTAACGGCGACAAAATGGCCCAGAACGCGGCTTCTAACTCTCGAGGTAATAGTTGTGACTGCCGCAATTCATCAATGGATTCCGACAGCAGTCGTTGAATGTCTAATGATTCACGTGCCTTAAATGCGTCTTTCTTTCCAACTTGATGCAAACGACCTATTTGCCGTCCGAGTCGCTCCAAGTCATCTAAATCGTTCGGCTCAAAAGCACGCCCACCAATGCTTGGAAACACCGCAAAGCGGTAACCTTCATATTCATGCAAAGATTGACCTGACACCTTTAGCGGCGCTACAACGGGGACTTCGTCATCGAGTAGTTGTTGAGAAAACAGATGCTCTTCTTCTATTTGAGCATTGCTCCAACGGTAAGGGCGATAAAACTTAGCGACATAGCGCATGCCCTCGTCACAGCGAAATTGGTAGACCCTATTTTCGTAACTATTGAGGGGAAGCAAACCGGAGCTTGGGTAAATACCCAAGCTCTCGATAGCATTGATAACTACATCGGGCAACAGACCTGCGAATGCAAAGTCCTTGTCATTAACCATAGTGACCTATTGATAAATAAAGCGAGATTCTTGCTTTATAGTAACACCTTCCGATGTCTCCGAGGTCACAACAAAGTTAAATTCGGTAATTGAGTCACTCAATTCGGTTGGTGGTACCGCCAGAGTTATAGGTAAACTACCCACTTCTCCTGCACCCACTGATTTCTCAGCACTGCCAATCAAACGATACTGCGACAAGCCTTCTACATCAATCTTGTACGTTTGATCGATCTGCGACTTGTTGACAATTTTCAGGGTATACACGTTTTCTATCTCGCCCTGAATATTTTCTTGATACAGAGAGTTACGGTCACGCAATACATCCACCTCAAGCGGAACCCGTGTTGCGACATCCCAAATCATCACCGAAGTGACAACTAACATGATGACGAAGTAGCCAATTGTTTTCATTCGCCACGGATTGGTTTTCTTAGATTTATCCGTCGTGTTGAGGTTGCGTTCAGTGGTAAACCGAATTAAACCACGAGGATAATTCATCTTATCCATCACATCGTTACAGGCATCAATACACGCACCGCAATCGATGCACTCATATTGTAGTCCGTTACGAATATCAATCCCTGTTGGGCAGACCTGAACACACATGTAACAGTCGATACAATGCCCAAGGCCCTTTTCCTCAGGATCTGCTTTACGCGATCGTGGTCCGCGTGGCTCTCCGCGGTTTGCATCGTAACTGACCGTATAGGTATCTTTATCGAACATCGCTGACTGGAAACGCGCATACGGGCACATGTGAGTACACATGATCTCGCGCATGTAGCCTGCATTACCGTAGGTACAAAACGCGAAGAACAACACAGAAAATGTTGCCCAGAAACCGGCGTCTAAGGTAAAAAAGTCAGCAAAAAGTTGGCGTACATCGGTGAAGTAACCGACAAAGGTCAATGAAGTGAGTAGCGCAACTGAAATCCAACCCAGTTGTTTACCGGTCTTACGCCAGAACTTGTCAAAGTCCATTTTGCGTTCGTCCAGCTTAATACGCTTATTACGCGGCCCTTCAAACTTCTTCTCAAACCACATAAAAATAAAGGTCCAGGTGGTTTGTGGGCACATAAAACCACACCAGACACGTCCCCATATTGTGGTCACAAAAAACAACGCTACAGCTGCAACAATCGCGAACCACGCCAACACCGTGAAGTCTTGTGGCCATAATGTAAGACCATAGATCCGGAAGCGTTGCTCCATGATATCCAGCAATACGGCTTGCTGACCGTTATAAGTTAACCAAGGGATGAGGGCAAAAACAGCAAGTAAAATAAAGCCCCAAGAACGCCGAAAGTATTCCATCCCGCCTTTGACGTCACGAACATAGATACGATTGCGAGCCGTGTCTGAGCCGCCTTTTTTGGAAGGACGCTGGATTTTGACCTTATCGGCCGATTGAACTGTGACTTTTTGTTCCATGACATTACCACTAGAAACAGGTCATTGTGCGAGCAGTATAACAGTTATCGTATAAAGCCGCATTACTCTGCTGAATTTAAGATGCAATCCAAAAGTATGTTTGCACCCGCCTCCACATCATGCCAGTGAGACCATTCATCAGGAGCATGGCTCACACCATTGACCGAGGGAATAAAGATGAGTCCAGCCTGCGTAATCTCTGAAAAAAACTGCGTATCGTGACCCGCACCACTAGGCATTCTGATGCAGCTTAAGTTACGCGCTTTGGCGCTTTTTTCTATGATCTGCGTCAACTTATCTGAACAGGATTGAGGCTTTAACCAACTGACTTGTTCATACTCAAACATCAACCGATGCTTCCGAGCAATAGCTGACAAGGCTTTCCGACACGCATCAGCAAGATCATTCATCACCTCATTACTCATATCACGGCCGACAATCGTAAATATGGCCTCACCCGGCACAGTATGTGGACTACCAGGTTTGAGCTCAACCTTACCTACAGTGATGCGCGTTTTATCGGTGCCATCCTCGGCAATAATACGCTCAATTTCATGTGCAAAATCAGCTAATCCCATAAACGCATCGCTACGCATATTCATCGGCGCGGTACCCGCATGATCAGCCTTACCCTTCAAATGCACAATCCATTTAAACACGCCTGAAATCCCTTCAACTGCGCCGATACTCACCTCTTCATTAAAGAGCACAGGACCTTGCTCGATGTGTAGCTCGTAAAACGCTTTTAAGCGACTCGGCGGCCATGCAGCGTCGAGTACATCCATGACATCCAAGTCATGCTTTGCCATCGCATCTTTCAGGTACACCCCATCAGCGTCATGCGCAGACATCAACCAATCCATATTGACTACGCCAGCCAGTGCTTGCGAACCCATCATACCACCGAAACGACCTTCCTCTTCTGCCGTACCAACGACCCATACAGGATGTTTCAGCTTTACATCGTTTTCTTTCAACGTGCGCAATACTTCAAGTCCAGCTAGTACCCCGAGCGCACCATCAAACATACCGCCTGCAGGCACTGTATCAAGATGAGATCCTGTTAAAACGGCAGGGGTCTCATGGTAATCGCCGATGCCCGCGAACACATTACCCGCACCATCCATGTGACATTTAAAGCCTTCTTGTTCGGCCAAGTTTAGAAACCACCGACGAGCCTCCATGTCAGCATCGGTGAAGCCCCACCGATAAACACCGTGGTCCGACTCGTTGTAACCAATTTGAGAAAGCTCTCGTAACGTAGATTTCAGACGTTCAGCATTGATATTCATAGTTCCTCCGCTCATTGTATTAATAAGCTTAGGACACATCTTTGAAAAGATAAAAAAAGCCCACCGACAAGCGGTGGGCAAAGCGTTGTGAGCAGTTGGGGCTGCTCTAGACAGGGATCGGAGCACAGCTCCTAGGGGGATTACGACAGTTTACGTGCAGTCAATGCTGCATTAAGTACCGCCGCCAACTTAATTGATGTTTGAATCGCTTGTGCTGTGACATCATGTTGAACGAGTGTCTTCACGTGCGAATCAATACATAAACCACAACCATTTAACGCTGAAACAGCGAGCGAGAACAACTCAAAATCCGCTTTATCGACACCGGGATTTGCCATCGCATTCATCCGCAGACCCGCTGGCATCTTAGAAAATTGTTTATCACTCGATAAGTGAAGAAAACGATAATAGACGTTGTTCATCGCCATGAGCGTTGCCGCTAACTTTGCCGCTTGCTTCACGTTATCTTCGACTTTATCACCAGTCTCGTTCTCAATCGCCTGAATGAGTTCTTCATCGCCTAAGCTGTAAACCAAGGATAAAGCAGTGCCATAGAATTGGTCTGTCGTTAGACCGGATGTATCGACGCTGTTAAACAGACTCGACAAATTCAGCTTAGTATCTTTGCCGTGGTCGCCTAACAACTGTTTGTAATCTGCAATCGCCATCATTACCTCTACTTCGACGAGTCATTCATCAAGGGGACTCGAATGAATCCCCAACCAATCATCACTTACAGAGTGTCACCACCGACAGCGCGGTTGCATGGGCACAGCTCGTCAGTTTGCAAACCATCTAAGATACGGAGGATCTCAGCAGGGTTACGACCGACATTTAAGTTGTTGACTGACACATGTTGAATAACGTTGTGTGGGTCTACAACAAAGGTTGCACGTAGTGCCACATTCTCTGCTTTATCACGCACACCTAAACCATCAACGAGTGAACCATTGTCAGCGAATGAATACTGGTTCAAACGGTCAAGGTCAGGATGCTCTCGACGCCATGCCAACTTAACGAACTCATTATCCGTGCTGCCACCTAAAACCACAGCATCGCGGTCAGCAAATTCTTCGTTCAACTTAGCGAATTCAACAATTTCAGTGGGGCATACAAAGGTGAAATCTTTTGGATAAAAGAAAATAATTTTCCATTTACCTGTAAAGCTGTCTTGCGTCACTGTTTCGAATGCGCTCTCGCCATTTTCCTCTGGCATATTAAATTTTGGCTTCGCAGCAACTACACTGAAATCTGGTAATTTATCGCCTACTGTCAACATAATGTTATCTCCTAATCATTGAGTCGTGTCTTAACGTTTCGAGGAGCATAGTAGGGAAATTTATTGATTGGATAAAACGAATAAAACCTATTAAGATAATCGAAAAAGCGATAACCACAGGTGAACAATGAGCAAATTACCGAGTTTGAAAAATCTGAACTACCTGATTGCATTACATCAGCAGCAAAACTTTAATCGCGCCGCAGCCGCCTGTAACGTCAGTCAGTCGACGCTAAGTAGCGGCATTCAGAACCTAGAAGAGCAATTGGGCTGCCAATTGATCGAGCGTGACCATAAGTCATTTTTGTTTACCGCGCTCGGTGAAGAGGTCGTTGAACAAGCGAGAAAGATTATCACCTCGACCGAAGAGCTGATGCACTATGCCAAAGGCCATGGCAATATTATGGAAGGCCCTGTACGCCTAGGTATTATCCCTACCATCGCGCCTTTCGTCGTCGCTGAACTGAGTCGTCGCGTTCAGGCCAAGTTTACCAAACTCGATCTACAGATTTCTGAAGACACCACGGCCAATTTATTGAGTGCTCTACGCGACGGTGAGCTGGATATATTGCTGTTAGCGCTACCGATGGATATTCATGGCAACCAGAAGTGGTTACTCGGGCGCGATCCGTTCAAATTGGTTGCGCACAAAGAAATAGCTGATCAGCTTGGAGAGCCCGTTGACTACGATAAGCTACCCGATGGTAGTATTTTCTTGCTCGAGAAAGAGCACTGTTTAACGGGACATGCGGTATCGGCATGCCAATTAACCGATACGGTTAAAGTCAATCCGTTTACGGCGACAAGCTTACACAGCCTCGTTCAGATGGCCGACGCTAAGAAAGGTGCCACTTTTATGTCACAAATGGCGATTGACCGCGGCATCCTTGATAACACCGACCTCAAGCCTTTGAAACCAGCAGGTCAGGAAGCGTTCCGTGATATCGGTATGGTTTATCGACCCACCACAAGTCGGCGCCAAACTTTTCGTAAACTGGCAGAACTCATCGCGCCGTTACTGCCAGTGAATACGCTGAACTGAGTCTATCGCCTACGTGCTGGCGGAAGCGGATAACGCTCCGCCAGACTGATACTTTCACCATCCGGTTTAATGACACGCGCATGGCGGCGGTTAAGCTGACGCGGATCGGTCACCCCACACGAATGAGCAATTATATTAACGCCGTATTCAAGGTATTTGTGGTAATTGGCGACGCGTTCCGATTTATCTTGTGGATCTAAACCACGTTGCAATTTCGGGTCATCGGTCGTCACACCGGTCGGGCAAGTGTTTTTATTACACTGCATGGCTTGAATACAACCGAGCGAAAACATAAAACCACGGGCTGAGACAACAAAGTCGGCTCCCATCGCAATCGCCCAAGCAACATCCGCAGGCGAGATCATTTTGCCAGAGCAAATAATACGAATACGTTTGTGTAAACCGGCTTCTGTTAACTTATCGACCAAGATAGGCAGGCTCTCTGAAAGCTTTAGCCCGACATAATCAATGAGTGGCTGTGGTGCGGCGCCTGTACCACCATCGGCACTATCGAGCGTAATAAAATCTGGGGCCGCTTCTTCACCGCGACTGAGTATGCTATCGACTAACTCGTCTATCCAACTTGGGTCACCCATGACAAACTTAAAGCCCGTGGGTTTGCCGGTAATCGTGCGTACTTTATCGATGAAATCGAGTAGCTCTTCATTATTGCTAATTTCAGGGTGGCGGTTAGGGCTAATCGCATCTTCGCCCACCTTAATACCACGAATTTCGGCAATTTCTTGATTGACCTTAATGCCAGGTAGAATACCGCCTTTCCCTGGTTTGGCACCTTGGCTTAATTTAATTTCAAACATTTTAACCGAATCATGTCGCCCTAATTCAGCTAGACGTGACTCATCGAGTTTGCCGTCTTTCGTGCGCACACCAAACTTTGCTGTACCCATCTGAAAAACCACATCGCAGTGACCCGATAAATGATAGGGCGATAAGCCACCTTCCCCGGTGTTAAGCCAGCAACCGGCCTTCTTTGCTCCTGCAGATAACGCTTTAACGGCAACCGGCGATAACGCGCCATAACTCATGCCGGAAATATGAAAATATGACGTCGGCGAGTAGGGCTTTTCGCAATACGGACCAATTTTTACGGGCTGCGGGCTCACCGATTGTTCGGCTAGTGGCGGATAGGGCGCATTACTAAAAATAATCGTCCCTGTGCGAGTCAAATCTCGGGTCGAGCCAAAAGCAACATTACGATCGGCGTTTTTAGCGGCGCGATATACCCAACTTCGTTGCGCTCGGTTAAAAGGCATTTCCTCGCGATCCATGGCGAAAAAATATTGCCGCATAAATTCGCCCATACGTTCAAATATATAACGAAAGCGACCAACTACAGGGTAGTTACGCCTGATCGTATGACGCGTTTGTATTTTATCAACAACATACATCACACCGACACTAACGACGAGCGTAATGATGCCTAAAACAAAAAGCGCTACTAACCACTGAGCAACGGTTAGTAGCGCTGAATTATCAAACCAAGATTGACTTTGCATTATCGAGCTTCTTGTACCTTATTCAGTGAAGCTGTGATTGAATCCGCATTAACACGATCCATTGAATGCGTTTGCAATTGACTCCAATCGACAGGTCCACCGACGTGTTCCTCAATTAATCGACGGCTTTCATCCTTGGTGAGAGGACCATCTACTTTGATGGTATATAAGCCATCACCCTCGTTATTTTCTGCATTCGCAGAGTCCGGCAAATAAATTGTACCGTTGTTAAAGTCCACAGCGTAAGCAATAAGACCAGGAATAACGAATAATAATAAGCCAACACCGTTCAGAGCTGCGACGCCAGCATCAATACGTCCACCTGTTTGACCTTTACGCTCCGGATATAACAAAGTTCCGCACGCAGTTAAGTGCAAAATCAGTGTGACACTCACGGCCGCCTTTAACAATGACTTGGATTTCATAAGCTTTCCTTTAGTTTTGTAATTAATAGTTAACAACATTATTAAGTAAGGCTGTGATTTATAAAGAGATCAAGAAAAGTCATCAAAATCTTAAATTAATACGTATACTAAAAATATTAAAAACTATACAAGTTAATTATGGAGGCTCCATGAAAAGCAACCTCACTGCAGTAGCAGCTGCGCTTTTGTCAGCGACGATGAGTACCTCGGTACTCGCGCAAGAAGTTGAGACGGAACGTCACACGCTGTCGCTAGAGACCATTAGCGAAGGACTTAACCACCCTTGGGGAATCGCCTTTTTACCATCGGGCGATATGCTGGTTACCGAGCGTTCAGGTACGCTAAATATTATTACTCAAGACGGTCAGAAAACACCCATACAAGGTACGCCTGAGGTGGTTGCAAAAAGCCAAGGCGGTCTACTAGACGTTAACATCGATCCCGACTACGCAGATAATGGCTGGGTCTATATCAGTTATTCAGAAAAAGACCCCAAAGGAGGTAATGGCAATAGCACCGCCGTTATGCGAGGTAAAATTGACGGAGATAAATGGACTCAAGGCGAGGTTATTTTTCGCCAAGCGCCAAAGTATGAAAGTAACGCTCACTTCGGGTCCCGTCTTGTATTCTCTCCCGAAGGGCATCTATTTATTACTTTAGGCGAGCGTTATTCCAGAATGCAAGATGCACAAACGTTAGATAATCATCACGGAAAAATTGTGCGTATTTGGCCCGATGGCTCAATCCCTAAAGATAATCCCTTTGTCGGCAATGACGGTGCACTTGACGAAATCTGGTCTTATGGACACCGCAACGTCCAAGGTGCCGCTATTCATCCTGATACGGGCGAGCTATGGACGATTGAACATGGCCCACAGGGCGGTGATGAAGTTAATATTCCCAAAGCAGGTAAGAACTATGGCTGGCCGACCATCACATATGGCGAAGACTACGGTGGCGGTGAAATCGGTATTGGCACACATAAGGAAGGCATGGAGCAACCGTTTTACTACTGGCTTCCTTCAATTGCCACGGCTGGCTCAATTTTCTATACCGGCGATAAATTTCCAAAGTGGAAAGGCGATTTACTGGTGACTGCCTTACGCGGACAAACAATTGCACGGTTAGATCTTGAAGAAGGTCGTGTTCTGCACGAAGAACGGATGTTAGAAGACGCAACCAGCTTCCGTATCCGTGATATTGAACAAGGTCCTGAAGGGTTCTTGTATATTCTGACCGATGCCGATAGTGGCCAACTTATTAAACTGTCACCCGTAAAATAATTATGAAGTATTTACGCACAATAACAGGGCTGGCTCTTGCGCCAGCCCTTTGTTTTAGCCAAGAAATTAATGAAATCATCGAGGTGAATGCGCAGCAGTCCGGTAGCGAATGGCGCATGAGCCCCGGTAGCGTTGACCTTATCGATATCAACCAGCAACTGCCATCTTTGAATATTGATGCGGGAGATACACTTCGCGCCATTCCGGGTATTCAGGCGGATACACGCTACAACTATGCCCAGGACACGCGTCTCGTCGTGCGTGGATTCGGTGCACGCGCAGCATTCGGTGTGCGAGGCTTGCAGTTGAATGTCGATGGTGTACCTCTGTCCATGCCTGATGGCCAAGCGCAAACCTCAAGTATCATTTTAGACGAAGCAGAAACAGTCGAAGTGTTCCGCGGTCCACTCGCTGTTCTATACGGTAACACGGGCGGAGGCGTGGTCGAATGGAACACGCGTGCACCACAGCGAACCACGAGTGAGATTGCTGTAGCCGCAGGTGCCAACGATCTTACCCGCGCCAAAGGCCAATTTGACTGGGTCAATGATGCTCACAAATTGCGCTTCATCGCCACCGACTTGTACACCGCAGGACCTCGCCCTCACAATACGGCAAAGCGTCAGCAACAAGGGTTGAGGTACTACTTTGATATCAACGACCAACAACAACTTATCCTACGGTACGACAACAACAACGCCCCATTGTTAGAAGATCCAAGTGCGCTAACCCCCAGTGCTTGGCGCCAAAACCCCGACCAAACCGTCGGTCGAGCCATTGATTTCAATACCCGAAAATCCATTCATCATCGGCAAGGTTCTCTGACATGGAAGCTCGACGCCGATGGTTATCGCGCACGTATTGCGGCTTGGCAGGGTGATCGCGACGTTGTCCAGTTCTTACCCTTTGCAGGAGACGCCATTGGTAGCTCGGGCGCCGTGATCGATTTGTCGCGCCAGTTCGAAGGCAGCTCAGCTTATGTAGAGTGGCAAGCCACAGCGCAAACAGATATAGGTTTTGGTTTGCGATACGAGCGCCAGCAAGACCATCGGTTCGGTTTTGTGAACGATGAAGGTGAAAAGGGTGACTTGCGTCGCAGCGATTTTAACTATGTTAGAAAGCAAGCCGTTTATACTCGTTTAACGCATCGATTTAATGAACAATGGCGAATAACCGCTGGCGCTCGACACAGCCGCTTTGACTTCTCGGTAGACGACCAGTTTATTATGCCAGGCGATCCCGATGACAGCGGTCAAAATGAGCTGAGTGATAACTCCGGAGCGGTCGGTCTTACATGGGCGTTTGCGCCGCGTTGGTCAACCTATATCAGCCTAGGGTCAGGCTTCGAAACACCCACCTTGACTGAGTTGGCTTATCGTAATAATGGCAGTGGCCTCAATACCGAACTATCGCCCAGTCAATATCGACAAACCGAATGGGGCTTAAAATTTAATTCAGCAGGACGGTTTTCCTCGCAATTGGCAATGTTCGATATTCAGTCTGAGGACGACATTGTTATTGATCAATCGAACGACGGACGCACGACCTACCGCAACGCAGGTGAGACTGAGCGTCAAGGTATCGAGTGGCAGCTTAACGTCCAGCTAACTGAGCAATTAGATAGCTTTGTATCCTACAGTTATATCGATGCCAACTATCAAGGAGGTCTTTATAACGGTAAGCAACTGCCTGGGGTCGCTGACAGCCAATGGTTTACACGACTCACTTGGCAGCCCACACAAGCCACTCAAGTTCAATTACTCGGCCAGTATCGCGGTGAAACTTATGCCGACGATAGTAATGCAGTAAAAGCACCGAGCTACGTAAAATGGGATTTGGCAATAACCCAGCAGTGGCAGATAGCCGAGAACGAGTTTGAAGCTTGGCTTCGAGTGGATAATTTGTTGGATAGAAACTACGTAGGAGCAGTCGTTGTTAATCAGGGCAGTGGTCGTTCATTTGAACCCGGAATCGGTCGTTCGGCAAGTATTGGGATTAGCTGGCATCATCTATTTTGATGCCAGCTCTATTATCATACGATTACAACATTGCCCGTAACACATCGAGCAAACGCTCAGCCGTTTGCTCAGATGATGCCGGGTTTTGACCCGTAATCAGCATACCATCCTGCACAGCATAAGACTGCCAGTCGTCAACCTTACGATAGTGACCGCCTTTTGCTGATAACTCATCCTCCAGGAGGAAAGGAACCACGTCTGATAAACCGACGCCGTCCTCTTCGGAGTTACTAAATCCAGTAACCGTGCGACCTTGGACTAAAGGGTCTCCGCCCGGTGTTTTTGCATTAAGCAGTACCGCAGGGGCATGACATACTGCCGCGACAGGCTTACCTTTCGACCAAAACTTTTCAATCAAATCAATCGATTGTTCATCGTTAGTGAGATCCCACAATGGACCATGTCCACCTGGGTAAAAGATAGCATCAAAATCATCAACACAGACTTCATCGAGCTTGCATGTACTACTGAGCTTGTTCTGCGCTTCCTGATCTTCATTAAAGCGTTTCGTCGCCTCTGTTTGAGCATCTTCCGCTTCACTATTCGGATCAATCGGTGGTTGCCCGCCTTTAGGCGAAGCAATTGTCACATCCGCGCCAGCATCGACAAACGTGTAAAACGGTGCAGCAAATTCCTCTAACCAAAACCCTGTTTTATTACCCGTATCACCTAACTCATCGTGAGACGTCATAACCATTAAAATCTTCACGGTTTACTCCTTAGCGTTTGTACTCGTGCCCTTAATACGTTTTCAGCTTTCAGATTGATCAGTTTGACCTTCAAGCCAACGATAAAGCGTGCGCCGCGTGACCCCTAAAATCTCCGCCGCTTTCTTCTTATTGCCACCCACATGATTCATAACGTCCTGAATATATGCATCTTGATGGGCTTGCAATGTATGCCAGTGTGGTTGCTTATCGGCTGTCGGATCACGCACTTCCAGCATGCGCTCGGGTAAATCATCGACTTGTAAATGGTGCGACTGCGCGAAAGTCACCGCGCGCTCAATCGCGTTTTGTAGTTCTCGTACGTTGCCAGGAAAACGATAACGATAGAGTATATCCAAAGCATCGGTATCAATGTCAGTGATACGCTTGCCTGCCTTTTCTGCATACACACTAATAAAGTGATGCGCTAAACGCTCAACGTCCTCACCTCGCTCCCGCAACGCGGGGACTTTCACACTGAAGGTTTCTAGTCGGTAAAATAAATCTTCACGAAACTCGCCATCCCGCACACGCTGCTCTAAGTTTTGATGGGTTGCAGCAATAATACGTACATCAACTTTTTCTTCGTCATCACTGCCTACCGCGCGCAGCGTACCTTCTTGTAACACCCGGAGCAGTTTAGCTTGAAGTGCTAACGGCATTTCACCGATTTCATCAAGCAATAGAGTGCCACCATCAACCTGTTTGAACAGCCCCAAGCGTTTACCCTGAGCGCCGGTGAACGCCCCTTGCGTATGACCAAAAAACTCACTTTCCATAAGTTCTGAGGGTATACCCGCACAATTGACCGCTTGAAAAGACTTATCACGCCGCTCGCTAAGCTCATGGATTGCGCGCGCAACCAGCTCTTTACCAGTGCCGGATTCGCCCGTAATAAGTACACTACCTCCGGCTGTGCCGAGCCGCTCAATTTGATGATACAACTTGCGCATTGCGGGACTTTGCCCGATAAGGCCCGCGGGTCCTTTTTGCTGTGACTTAAAACGAGTCAACTCTTGCTTTAATAAGCGGTGTTCCAACACACGTTGAACACTCAGAAGCAGGTGCTCAACATCAAGTGGCTTAGTCAAAAAGTCAGCTGCCCCTTGTTTTAGCGCATCAACCGCCTGGTCGACAGTGGCAAACGCAGTAATAAGAATAAGTGCAGGAGCGCCCGCCTCTCTGACATGCTCAAGTAGTGACAAACCTGAAGAACCGGGTAAGCGAATATCACTGACAACGACATCAACCGAAGGCAGCTCAGCTTGATAGTCCTCGGTTGATGGAAAGGCAAAAACTTTATAGTCCTCTGCTTCAAGCTCCTCAACAAGTAGCTCACGTAGCGCTGAATCATCTTCAATAACGGCGATTTGCGCTTTACTCGCTGTCATTCGAACCTCCTGTCTTTAGTACCTTTTGAGGAAGTGACAAAATAACGCAACAACCACCTTCAGGGCGGTTCTCAAGCTTCAACTCACCCTCGTGATCGCTCATGATGTGCTGCACAATAGTCAATCCCAGCCCCGTGCCTTCACCGGTTGTTTTGCTACTGTAAAAAGGCGAGGTGGCATGTGCTTGAGCGCGCTGAGTGAGTCCGTCGCCATCATCCATAATCATGATTTCGGTCGAGCTAGGTGTTTGACTCACAGCAATACGCACCTCTGATTTAGCCGCTTGATACGCGTTTCGTAGTACATTCACAAACGCAAGCTCCATACGCGAGACATCAACCGTACAAACATCATCGCCCTGATACTCAACAACACACTGGATATCATCATTCTCTAGCTCAAACCCCACACTGGTGCATGCACGCTCTATCAGCACTTTTATTGCCACTTGTTGGCGTTCGCTCACAGGCGTGCGAGAAAAGGCGAGTAGTTGATTGACCAATCTTGTTAAGCGATGCACTTGCCCTCGAATGGCTTGTAACTGACGCCTGTCATCTTCAGTGTCGGTATGCCGTAAAAGCTTTTTAGCACGATTATCAATCACCGTAAGCGGTGCACCTAGCTCGTGAGCGACACCACTCGAAACCGAACCGATAGCCGCCATTTTTTCTTGTTCACGTAAGGCTTCATTTAGACGCTGCTCTTCTTGACGTCTATCCCGGATCTCTTGCTCGGCACGAGTGACCGCTTCTAGCATCTCGTTAAGACCTTGGCTTATCGCGACGATCTCGCTCGGTCCATGGGTATCAACCCGAACATCGCGCCGTCCTTCAGCGACCTGTTGCATAATATTGCGAAGATACAAAACATGGCGCCCAACGCCGCGATAATGACCAAAAACTAAAACGGCAATCGTCACCACGGCAAAAATAAACCAACTAATCCACGCTACTTGGCTTAGTTGCTCAAACCGTTCATCAAAATCGCTGGCGCGTCGATTAATTTGCAGAAGGCCAATAATACGGCCGCCACGATCAACAATAGGAAGGAACTGGGAAAACACCTCACGCCCCTCAACTTGACGGTAGTCATCTTGAGAGACGCCGGTTTGTACAGTTTGTCGAGCTAACCAACTATCGGATAAGTCAGTCTCTGTAACACCTGCCTCTGCTACTTGCTGACCATTTACGTCATAAACTGAAGCGCCATAAACGCGTCCAATATTAAAAACCGAATCTAAGTTCGCTTGCACAGTCGCCAAGTCATTGTTTAAAAGCGCATCACTGATCGGCAAACTAATCGCCCGCCCAATCAATTTAAGATCGGTCTTAAGACGTTCCTCTTCTTGCTGACCCGCTATATTCAATCCAAACGTTATCGCAGCCCCAGAAATTAATAGCATTGGAATAACCACATAAAGCAATAAACGGCGCTGAATACTCGAGAGCGGTAAAGTGTATCTTTTTGTCACATTACCTCCTTTGTGTGTATCAAAAGGATACATAAGAAATCGTAAATTTTCCTTGTTTGATTACAGGTATTTATTTTTTCCTTATTTTTCATGACGTTAAAAACTTGGCACAGTATTCGCTTTATCTAAAGTGATTAAATTTCTTGAACAACAGGAGTTCACGATGAAAAAGACAATGATTGCAATCGCATCAGCAATGACATTAGCGACTACTGCAGCCGCTGCGCAAACTCAAGACAACGCAGCACAAAATCAAATGGCACAACAGCAAGCTCAGCAAAAAATTACTGAAGGCATGCTGGTCAAGTTTGTCGCTGCAATGGAAGACGTTCAAAAAGTAACGACGAAATATCGCGACAAATTTCAAAATGCTGAAAATCAAGAAGAAGCGCGTAGCATCCAGCAAGAAGCGCAGAAAGAGATGATCGCAGCAGTGAAAGATTCTGGTCTTTCACCACAACAGTACAACATGATCATTCAACGCGCTCAAAGCGATAAAGAGTTGCGTTCTCGCCTTAAAGAAATGACTTCAGGTGAAGGTAACTCGTAAGCATCGATGTTAACGTTAATTCAAAGGGCGGTCATAGTACCGCCCTTTTTTGATCATAATTGACCTCCACAACGTAGCATTTAATATTCACACGAATTTAAAAGGAGTGTCTTAGTGAAAGCAGCAGACCTCATGGTAAAAGCTCTCGAAAATGAGGGTGTACAATATGTGTTCGGTATCCCAGGAGAAGAGAATCTCGATTTACTTGAATCTCTCTCAAACTCATCAATTGAACTGGTGTTAACGCGCCATGAGCAAGCTGCGGGCTTTATGGCGGCGACCTATGGGCGGTTAACAGGAAAGCCGGGGGTTTGTTTATCAACACTTGGGCCTGGAGCGACCAATTTAGTGACATCCGTTGCTTATGCACAACTCGGTGCGATGCCAATGGTCGTGATCACGGGACAGAAGCCAATAAAAGATCGGCCGCAAGGTCAATTCCAGATCATTGATGTCATCGATATGATGACGCCTATCACCAAGTACACTCAACCGATTATCAGTGCAAAGACGATACCTTCACACGTGCGGGAGGCTTTCCGTCGTGCCGAAGATGAACGACCAGGTGCAGCGCACCTTGAGCTATCAGACGATATTGCAGCTGAAGAAGTGGATGCTACCCCAATTACACCGAGTTACTCGCGTCGTCCAATTACTGAGCATAAGTCTGTCGATTACGTTTTGAAACTGCTTAAGGAAGCTAAGCATCCGCTCATCGTAATTGGTGCCGCAGCCAACCGTAAAATTACGGCAAAAATGCTTCGTGCGTTCGTCGATAAAACAGGAATTCCATTTATCACAACGCAAATGGGTAAAGGTGTCATTAATGAAGATCACCCACGTTGGTTAGGGAATGCTGCGGTATCTGATGGCGATTACCCACATCGTGCCATAGAACAAGCTGACTTAATCCTCAATGTCGGCCACGATGTCGTTGAGAAACCGCCATTCATGATGAAACCTGATCAACGCAAGGTGGTTCATATTAACTTCCAAGGCGCCCAAGTCGATTCTGTTTATTTCCCACACGCCAGTATGATTGGCGATATAGGCAACAGCATTTGGCAGCTTAAAGAAGGTATCGAGCCGCAGTCTCATTGGGATTTTGAATTTATGCTGAAAGTCCGCGAACACATGCGTGACCACACCGACGAAGGCGCACATGACGAGGCTTTCCCTATGCTACCTCAGCGCCTAGTAGAGGAAGTGAGAGAAGTTATGCCAGACGACGGCATCATTGCGTTGGACAACGGTATTTATAAAATTTGGTTTGCTCGCAATTATCCTGCACGCCAGCCAAACACCGTGTTGCTCGATAATGCACTGGCCTCGATGGGCGCCGGTTTACCATCTGCCATGGCTGCTAAACTGGTCCACCCAAACCGCAAGGTAGTTTCTATCTGCGGCGACGGCGGCTTTATGATGAATTCGCAAGAAATCGAAACCGCTGTTCGTATGAATCTCGATTTGGTTGTGCTTATTCTTAACGACAGCGCTTACGGTATGATTAAGTGGAAACAAGAGCACATGGGTTTGCACGACTTTGGCTTGGACTTTAAGAACCCTGACTTTATCAAGTACGCGGAAGCTTACGGTGCTAACGGCTACCGGTTAGAAGCAACAGAAGAATTGCAGCCACTGATGCGTGACTGCATGGAGAAAGGTGGCGTGCACATCATCGACGTTCCCGTTGATTACTCACGCAATGTTGAATTACTCAACGAAGAAATTCCTAAACGCGCAAAAGCGATCCAAGCCTAATCTTTAAGGCTTGGATGCGTATCTGCAAAGATAGGATAGTCGTTAATTTTGTCTAAAAATGCCTGCAGCTTGGGGAATTCGTTTAACGAAATCAGTGAACGAAAGAGTCCCCAGCTCAGGAAACAACCTAAGCGCAGTTCACCATCGCTGAACGGATGCGGTCCCTCATAAGCAACAGCATGGTCACGGCTCTCCATTAAAGCGAGAATTTCATGTACGCGCTCATGCTGGCGCTTCATGTAACCATTGTTGTCTGGCGTCACACCTTCCTTACTCAATAAGAACAGATTAATGGTGGCGTCCATCGCTGTATTCACCAAACAATACTGGTCAAAGTCAGTGGTGTCTGCGAAAAAACGCTCGCCGTTCTTTTCACGCACATATTTTAATATGCTCGAAGAATCAAAAAAGCGCAGATCGTTATGATGTAAAAAAGGCACCTTTTTAGCAGGACTCAGCTTTGCACTCATATCGTGATCAGTCTCGGTAAACGAATACGCTAACCCCGTTTCTTTAAAGGCAATACGACAGTGCCGTACATACGGTGAAGTATAACTACCAAACAGTTCCATAAACCGCTCTCCTATTAATGGTCTCGACAGGGCTCGTCGGGATACTCAAGTTCAATTGTAGTATGCGCTAAATTAAAGCCTTGTAGCGCATCGGAAATATTAAGTTTGAGCCGGCCCCGCTGCTCCGCAGTCAGCTCACGCGCAACCACAATATGCGCGGTTAATACATGACGCTCACCATCAAGCGACCAAAAGTGAATATGATGAGCATCTTGCACATCATCTAGTTTTATCAGTTTTTCTTGAATAGCGATATAGGCCTCTTCGCTGGGCGCTGCTTGCACAAACAGTTTCACTGTAGAGGCCAAAGTGCGAATAACATTAAGTAAAATAAATAAGGTAAAACCGATAGATAACAAAGGGTCAAGAATAGGCCAGTCGACAAAATACAACACGATTGAGACTATCAATACCGCGACCCAGCCCAACACGTCTTCGATCAGGTGCCAATTTAATACGCGTTCATTAAGCGTCTCACCTGCGCTTAATTTAAACGCCGCATAGCCATTAACGGCGACACCAAAAACCGCCAGTCCGATCATTCCTTCAGCAACGGGCATCACGGGATCAAATAAGCGAGGGATGGCGGTATAAAGCACCCAGACCGAACCGGCAATTAGAATCACCGCATTAATAAAAGCCCCGACCAATGAAAGCCGCTGATACCCGTACGTGAAGGTGCGAGATGGATCCCGCTTACTGAACTTGTTGAGTAACCAGGCTAGGCCTATAGATAAGCTATCGCCTAGATCGTGCACCGCATCTGCAAGGATCGCTGTACTGTTCGTTAAAACACCACCAATAAACTCAATGATGGTGAAAGCCAAGTTGAGAAAAAATGCCCAACCAATCCGGTTCGAAGACATATCGTGGTGATGATGATGATGGTGATCGTGACTCATAAACTCCACTTGTTAACTCAGTGAGACGGACAACAGAGTGTGTGTTGGTTTAGTAACTACTATGACACGATAAAACGTATATGCGAAGCATATCGCGATTTATGTCGCACTGACTTCGTCATTTTGGGCTGACAACACAGTACTATTATATTATTGTAAAAATAATGTTATCAAAATGAGAGAACACAGTGCGAAAACTTCTTATACTTGGATTGCTTTTAACGAGCTTCAACACCCTTGGCAAAACATTTGAAACACCTACTTTTCTCATTCAATGCCAAGATTGTACAACCGGTCAACTCCGTGACTGGTTCTTCAACACGATCGTTCTTAATACAAATAAAAACCCGGAAAAAGAACATCAACGCATCTACTCAGAATATCGCATCATCGTACATCGACCTGAGTCATCTCGGTACGACGCGTTTAAAGTGATCGCGCCCGTAACACGCTTAATGCAAGGCGATATTAAACCAGAAACCTTTAACGTCTCACAGACCTCTCATACAAACACTGAAACCTACCTCGCGAAGCAGCTGTTTGCCTATGCAAAGCAAATCGATAAACAATTAGATTATATCGGCGACCAATTAAGCCGCTCGTTTAAAGCTACGGATGAGTATCAGCAATGGCTTAACTCAAATAACACGCAAGCTAATAACCACGTCTGCACAAATAACCCTCAATATCTTGGATTAAAGTCTTTCTTTTCAGTTGATGCGCGTAAACAGTTACAACAACAAGCAAGCCAACTGTTCAGCGAAATCGACTTCAACAGTGAACCATCGACGATCGAGGTAGCCAACCAGTCTCGGTTTATTAAGGGCACTCTCAATCAGTCTTCTATTTACTTGATTAAGCGAAAGCCGTTTCATAATTCGACAATATCCTTAAATTTTGCCGATCCGGAGGACCCCAAAAACTCTGCGAAAGCAACCTTCCTCCTGACATTAAAGGGCGATACGCTGACTATTAATCCTACTGAGTCGTTAACACGTCTAGGCAACAAGAGCCTGAGTCTTTTCGAAGACTTTGGCGGAGAAGTGTCGCCATGTGCTGTTGTGGCAATGAATAGCTATCAAACACCTCAAACAATTCGACAAACACAGAAAGAGCCTAGACTTGCAGCTAATGTTAATCCCGATAATCCACATCTATGCGCATACATTTATGATGCGCAAGATAAAACTCGCAGATTGATTTTAGGCGCAACCTGTAGCTTGATGTCGGATGGAGCTGATACCGTTGATAGCCGCTAGCTATAGGATTCCGAAAGGCTTCTATCTTTCGTCTGACGGCAACAAATTGTTCAAGAGTTGAATTTACCAGAGGCTACATTATGACCTTAATACTAGTCCACGTTGCGATCATAGCTCTTATCACGCTAATCTGTATAAAAATTAAAGTATGGGTGGGTGCCGATGCTTATCACCTTAATTCTATCCTTTACTTATTTTTATTGGATAATCAGTAACAGCCAACCGGACGGTCTTTCAAACATAGTTTTCTTTATTTGGCCTCCTCTTTATACAATATTATGCGGCGGATTTTGGTTTCTCTTTAATAAAATACGGTTAGCGTTATAAAGGTTATCAGTGGGAAAATTCGGGGTTTTATATCAAGCCTAATGACTATCGTTTTAATCTAATTAAAAAATTGAAGTAGGTTGTGCAAGTGATTAAATTTAAGTTCAATCATTTTTGGTTTGTTTTTCTTTTGTTGTTTTTTTTAAGTAGCCTCTATTTTTTTTGGCCAGACAAAGATCTAGTCATCAATTTTTATAAGACGGGCGACGGCACTCTGTTTGAAGCAAAAGCGACCATTGGTATGACACTTATGATTTTTGCAGTTTTTATTTATATGCCATTTCGAATGATTACTGAACCGTTTTTTTCGTATTGGTTAGAAAATAATAGTCTTTTCATAAAAAAGTTTGGAAAAACTAAAGAGGTTCCACTTAGTAAAATGGTTTATGTGCTTCGGAAACCCTTATGGACAAGGCTTTTTGGCGCACCATATATGCTATTTTACTATAATGACAAGCGTTACAGAATACCGTCAGGATTTTACCTTTCTGAAAAAGATTATGAGTATTTAAAAACAAAAGTAGATATAACGGAACAGGGTAACTTAGAGGTGAAAGTTTAGTGTCATCCAGCAAAAAAAGGACATCTAATGTTACTCAAAAGATACATTTTATGTCCTTATTAGCCGTTGTTTAAAACGCAGTGACGGTTATTCAACCGTCACTGACTTCGCAAGGTTTCTTGGTTGGTCGACATCGGTGCCTTTAATGATAGCCACGTAGTACGACAACAACTGCAGAGGAATGGTGTACACGATAGGCGCAATGACCTCATCGCAGTGACAGACATTTAATACATTCATCGTGTCATCACTGGTGAAGCGTGCGTTCTTATCAGAGAACACATACATAATGCCGCCACGAGCGCGCACTTCTTCAACGTTTGATTTAAGCTTCTCGAGCAGCTCGTTGTTAGGTGCAACAACAATGACCGGCATCTCTTCGTCGATTAACGCTAATGGGCCATGCTTAAGCTCTCCAGCTGCGTACGCTTCCGCGTGAATATACGAGATCTCTTTGAGCTTTAACGCACCTTCCATGGCTATTGGGTATTGATTACCACGTCCAAGGAATAGACTATGATCCTTGCTTGCAAAGTCGGGCGCCAACGCTTCAATTTCAGCATCAAGTTCAACCGCTTCTTCGAGTTTAGCAGGTAAGGTTTGTAACGCTTTAACAATAGCGGATTGCTGTTGTTCGTTCATGCTACGGTACTTACCAATCGCAACGGTGAGCATTAATAACCCCGTAAGCTGGGTAGTAAATGCTTTCGTTGATGCGACGCCGATTTCTGCGCCAGCACGCGTCATAAAAGCAAGATCTGACTCACGTACCATGGACGAGGTTGCGACGTTACAAATCGTCAGACTGCCTCGATAGCCCATTTCTTTTGAGAGACGAAGCGCTGCGAGCGTATCCGCCGTTTCGCCACTTTGCGAGATAGTCACAAGCAGACTGTTAGGGCGCACAAACGACTGGCGATACCTGAACTCAGAGGCTATCTCTACATTACACGAGATGTTTGCCATTGATTCAAGCCAGTATTTTGCCACCATGCCCGCATGGTAACTGGTACCACAAGCAATGATTTGGACATGCTCAACCGTCTTAAATAACTCGGCTGCACCTTCACCAAACGCATCATCAAGCACGGTCGTTTCGGATAATCGACCTTCCAACGCATTTCGCACCGCGATAGGTTGCTCGTGAATTTCTTTCAACATGAAATGGCGATACTGACCTTTACCGCCTGCATCGTAATTGACATCTGAATCAACGACTTCGCGCTCAACAGCTTCGTCAGCGCTATCATAAATTTTGATGTCGTTACGGTTGATATCGGCAACGTCACCTTCTTCGAGATAAATAAACTTGCGTGTTACAGGTAATAGCGCCAACTGATCAGAGGCGACAAAGTTTTCACCAATACCTACGCCAATCACTAGGGGACTTCCAGAGCGAGCAACAACCAAACGTTCAGGATCATTGGTATCCATTACGACCGTTCCGTAGGCGCCCTCTAATTGTCTTACAGCCGCTTTCAACGCATCAAGTAAGTCATCATGGGTTTTACGTTCATGATGGATAAGGTGAGCAATTACTTCGGTATCGGTCTGACTCACAAATTCATAGCCTAACGTTTGCAGTTGCTCACGCAAAGTTTCATGGTTTTCGATGATGCCATTATGCACAACGGCAATTTCATGTTCCGATAGGTGAGGGTGGGCATTTCTCTCTGTCACGCCACCGTGTGTGGCCCACCGAGTATGTGCGATACCTATGGTGCCATCAACTGGACTCTCATCAATAGCGTCTGCTAACGCTTGCACTTTACCTGTACGCTTAATCGTTTGTAAGTGTTGAGATTTATCGATAACAGCAATACCAGCTGAGTCATAACCTCGATATTCGAGACGTTTAAGACCTTCTAATAAAATTCCGCTGACACGTCGCTCAGACGTTGCTCCTACAATACCGCACATAATTACTGTTCCCTTTTCTTTGGTCTTTCCCAACCATCTATGTTTCTTTGCTTACCGCGCGCAACGGCTAGTTGCTGATCTTCAACATCTCGAGTGACGACAGAACCTGCACCAATAGTCGCTTCTTTGCCAATTTTCACAGGTGCGACTAGTGAACTATTAGAGCCAATAAATGCGCCATCACCGATTTCGGTTTTGGATTTGTTCACACCATCGTAATTACAAGTAATAGTACCTGCACCGATGTTTGCTTGTTTACCGATCTCTGTATCACCTAAGTAAGTTAAGTGATTCGCTTTTGAGCCCTCGCCGAGACGAGTTTTTTTCATCTCTACGAAATTGCCAACAAGGGCTCCTCGCTCCATAATCGCGCCTGGACGTAGTCGCGCAAAGGGACCGACTTGGCAATCGGTCTCTATGCGAGCATCCTCAATATGGCTGTTCGCCTTTATAACTGTGTTTGCACCAATTTTAGCGTTTCGAATAACACAGTTTGGCTCAATAACGACACCATTACCAAGTTCAACATGCCCTTCAAACACAACATTTACATCTATTACCACATCTTCGCCAACAACAACCGAACCGCGAACATCGAAACGCATCGGATCCATCAACGTAGCGCCTTGGGTCATCAAGTCGCGCGCAACTCGTTGCTGGTAAGCTCGCTCTAAGCTGGCAAGTTGAATACGGTTGTTCGCTCCCTCAACTTCGTTTGTTTCACCTGGTTGAGTTGAAGCGATATCGACGCCTTCACTAGCTGCCATAGCAACAATGTCAGTTAAATAATACTCTTGCTGGGCATTATTATTATCTAATGCGCTCAGCCAGCGCTTAAGCGCATCACCGCTTGCTACCATGATACCGGTGTTTACTTCGTTCACCTGAAGCTCTTCGTCGGTCGCATCTTTCTGTTCAACAATACCAACGATACGCTGTGTAGCCTTGTCACGAATGATACGCCCATAACCAGATGGGTCATCTAACTTCATTGTAAGAAGACCTAAGTCGGTGCGTGTAGCAACGTCGAGTAGTTTAGATAGAGTTTCCGGCGTTAACAGGGGAACATCGCCATATAAGATTGCGACTTTTTCGTCAGGCAGGAGCTCATCCATTACTTGTTGAACAGCATGCCCGGTTCCTAGCTGCTCCTTTTGTTCGTTCCACATCAAGGATGAATCCGAAACATGCGCTTTTAATTGCTCCCCTCCATGGCCATAAACTAAATTTATAGCGTGAGGCTTTAACACCTTTGCACAGTCAATTACGTGCTGCACCATCGGCTTGTGAGCAACCTTGTGTAACACTTTGGGCAGGCTCGAACGCATCCGTGTTCCTTTTCCCGCAGCCAAGATGATTACGCGAAGTTTCATATCTTTTACATCCTTAGTGTTATCGATTTGTTGAAAACGGACATATTCTACATACAAAAAAGGCCTTGTTGTACCAACAACAAGGCCTTTTGCGTAATTTTTTTCTAATTTTTAACGTCTAAGCTTACGAATAACTTCAAGTTGCGCCATCGCGCGTGATAATTCTGCAATTGCTTCAGCATACGACAAGTCAGAACCTGAATCCGCAATCGCTTCTTCCGCACGCTTACGCGCTGCTTCAGCTTCTTGCTCATCTAGCTCATGACCACGTACAGCAACATCAGCAAGAACAATCACTTGACCTGGTTGCACTTCAAGAACACCGCCGGCAACATACAGCAGTTCTTCTTGACCTTCCTCACTCAAAAAACGAACCATTCCTGGTTTGATTTTGGTCAGTAAGGGTGCGTGTCCTGGGTAAATACCCAGTTCACCTTCGCTACCCGACACCTGGACCGTCTGCACAACGCCGGTAAACAACCGACGTTCTGCACTCACGATTTCCAGATTTAACGTTTGTGTCGCCATTTAAACCTCCCAGTTGGTTACAGGTTTTTGGCTTTTTCAATCGCTTCTTCGATGGTACCTACCATGTAGAAAGCTTGCTCTGGAAGATCATCGTAATCACCTTCAAGGATGCCCTTGAAGCCAGCGATAGTATCTTTGAGCGATACGTACTTACCAGGTGCTCCTGTAAATACTTCTGCTACGAAGAACGGCTGTGATAAGAAACGCTGGATCTTACGTGCACGAGCAACGGTACGCTTATCTTCTTCAGATAACTCATCCATACCCAAGATAGCAATGATGTCTTTCAACTCTTTATAGCGTTGAAGTACTTCTTGCACACCCATCGCTGTGTCGTAGTGCTCTTCACCGATAACCAGTGGGTCGAGCTGACGCGAGGTTGAATCCAATGGGTCAACCGCAGGGTAGATACCCAATGATGCGATATCACGGTTAAGTACAACAGTTGCGTCCAAGTGAGCAAAGGTTGTTGCTGGTGATGGATCCGTCAAGTCATCCGCAGGTACGTATACGGCTTGAACCGAGGTGATTGAGCCTGTTTTGGTTGACGTAATACGTTCCTGAAGTACGCCCATCTCCTCAGCCAATGTAGGCTGATAACCTACTGCTGATGGCATACGACCCAACAATGCAGATACTTCCGTACCGGCTAGGGTGTAACGGTAGATGTTATCAACGAAGAACAATACATCGCGACCTTCGTCACGGAATTTCTCCGCGATGGTCAAACCGGTCAATGCAACACGTAAACGGTTGCCCGGTGGCTCGTTCATCTGACCATAAACCAATGATACTTTGTCGAGAACGTTTGAATCGTTCATTTCGTGATAGAAGTCATTACCCTCACGAGTACGCTCACCAACACCTGCGAATACTGAGTAGCCGCTGTGCTCGATAGCGATGTTACGGATAAGCTCCATCATGTTTACGGTTTTACCAACACCCGCACCACCGAACAAGCCAACTTTACCACCTTTTGCGAAAGGACAGATCAAGTCGATAACTTTGATACCTGTCTCAAGCAAATCGCTGGTGTTTGACTGCTCTTCGTACGTAGGTGCTGCACGGTGAATCGACATACGTTCTTCTTCACCGATAGGGCCCGCTTCATCGATAGGCTGACCTAATACGTTCATAATACGGCCCAGGGTTTTCTTACCCACTGGAACCATGATCGGCTCACCGGTGTTTTCAGCGATGATGCCGCGACGCAAACCGTCGGTAGTACCCATTGCGATGGCACGAACAATACCACCACCTAGCTGCTGCTGAACTTCTAGCACTAGGCCTTCAAGGTTACCTTCGGTCACTTTCAATGCGTCGTATACTTTTGGCACTGCGTCTTGTGGAAACTCAAAGTCCACAACGGCGCCGATAATCTGTACGACTTTACCTTGACTCATGACTATTCCTCTAACTCTTCAATTCTTTTACCGTTGCCGCGTTATACCGCTTCGGCGCCGGAGACGATTTCCGATATTTCTTGCGTAATCGCTGCCTGACGAGCTTTGTTGTACTGCAGCTGAAGCTTATCAATAAGGTCTTCAGCATTGTCAGTTGCAGCTTTCATCGCAATCATACGAGCAGCTTGCTCACTGGCGAAGTTATCTACAACACCCTGATACACCTGGGTCTCAACATATCGACGAATAAGCGTGTCGAGAATGCTTTCAGGGTTTGGCTCGTACAAGTAGTCCCAGCTACCCGTTTGGACATTTTCGTCCTTTTCCGCTTGCGGCAATGGCAGCAATTGGTGAATGGTCGGCTCTTGTGTCATGGTGTTAACGAACTTGTTGTACACCACGTACAAGCGGTCGATTTTGCCTTCTTCAAAAGCGTCCAACATAATTTGGACAGAACCCGTAATTTCTTTAAGTTCTGGCTTGTCACCTAAACCCGATACTTGGGCTTGCAACTTACCACCAAAACGTTTGAAAAAGCCGGTTGCTTTACTTCCGATGGCTGCAAAATCAGCCTCAATGCCTTGTTCTTTCCACTCGTTTGCGTGTTTTACGACGGCTTTAAACTCGTTAGAGTTAAGACCACCACATAAACCACGGTCGGTAGAAATCACAATGTAGCCCACACGCTTCACTTCGCGTTCTTCCATAAATGGATGACGGTACTCAATGTTTCCGCGTGCGACATGACCAATCACTTTGCGAATGGTGTCCGCGTATGGACGACTTTCATCCATACGTTCCTGCGCCTTTTTCATTTTTGACGCAGCTACCATCTCCATAGCGCTAGTGATCTTCTGAGTATTACCGATACTCGAGATCTGTGTCTTTATCTCTTTACCGCTGGCCATGATGATTCTCCTTTAACTCAACGACAAATGGCCGCTTACTAGCGGCCACCGCCAATTACCATGATTGCGTTTGCTTGAATTTCTCAAGTGCCGCTTTCAATTGGCTATCGATGTCGTCGTTATAGTTTCCGGTTTTATCAATTTCAGCCATCAGCTCAGAGTATTCGCTCGCCATGAATGATTGTAGAGACTCTTCAAAATCCATGATTTTGTCGATAGCCACATCTTTCAGGAAGCCTTTCTCAACGGCGTAAATTGATACAGCCATTTGAGCCACGCTCATAGGCTTATATTGCTTCTGCTTCATCAACTCGGTGACGCGCTGGCCGTGCTCAAGTTGAGCACGAGTCGATTCATCAAGGTCAGATGCGAACTGAGCAAAGGCTGCCAATTCACGGTACTGAGCCAAGGCTAGACGGATACCGCCGCCCAATTTCTTGATGATCTTAGTCTGTGCAGCACCACCAACACGAGAAACTGAGATACCCGCGTTAACCGCTGGGCGAATACCTGAGTTGAACAGGTCAGTTTCAAGGAAGATCTGACCGTCAGTGATTGAAATCACGTTAGTCGGTACGAACGCAGATACGTCACCCGCTTGTGTTTCAATGATAGGTAATGCGGTCAAAGAACCTGTTTTACCTTTCACTTCACCGTTGGTGTGCTTTTCTACATAGTCAGCGTTGACGCGAGCAGCGCGCTCAAGTAGACGCGAATGTAGATAGAAAACGTCACCAGGGAATGCTTCACGACCTGGAGGACGACGCAGTAGCAATGAAATTTGACGATAAGCAACTGCTTGCTTCGACAAATCATCATAAATAATTAATGCGTCTTCACCGCGGTCACGGAAGAACTCACCCATAGTACAGCCAGAGTATGCTGACAAGTACTGAAGCGCCGCAGATTCAGAAGCAGAAGCGGCTACAACAATGGTGTTTTCCAATGCGCCGTGCTCTTCCAGCTTACGAACAACTGCAGAAATCGTTGAGTTTTTCTGGCCGATTGCGACGTAAACACATTTAATTCCAGAGTTTTTCTGGTTGATGATTGCGTCAACTGCTAAAGCCGTTTTACCGGTTTGACGGTCACCAATGATCAACTCACGTTGACCACGACCGACTGGGATCATCGAGTCGATTGATTTGTAGCCGGTTTGTACTGGCTCATCAACAGATTGACGATCGATAACACCCGGTGCAATTTTTTCGACAGGCTCGTAAGCTTCCGCTTCGATAGGACCTTTACCGTCGATAGGTTGACCAAGCGTGTTAACTACACGGCCAAGCAACTTGTTACCAACAGGTACTTCAAGAATACGACCCGTAGATTTAACTTTTACACCCTCTTGCAAGTCAGCATAAGGGCCCATTACAACCGCACCAACAGAGTCACGCTCAAGGTTCAGTGCGATAGCGTAGCGGTTTCCAGGAAGCTCGATCATCTCACCTTGCAAGCAGTCTGCAAGGCCGTGAACGCGAATGATACCGTCTTGTACAGACATGATAGTACCTTCGTTGCGCGCTTCGCTGGTGACTTCGAACTTCTCAATACGCTCTTTGATTAGTTCTGCGATTTCATTTGAATTCAGTTGCATGCTCAAGTCCCCAATTAGGATTGCAGTGCATAGGCAAGACGTTCTAGCTTGCCACGCAGTGAACCGTCAATCACGGTATCGCCTGCTTGAATGGTTAATCCGCCAATCATTGACGCATCTACACTGCAGTTCAGCTTAATTTTGCGTTGCAAACGTGCTTCGAGTGCCTTAGAAAGCTCAGCTTGCTGAGCATCCGACATTTCGACCGCACCCGTTACATCTACGACAATTTCCTTTTCGTAATCAGCACGGAGCACGTTAAATTGTTCCAACACCGCTGGCAGGGCAGTTAAACGTTCGTTTTCTGCCATCACCTTGATAAGATTCTGTGCTTGTTCGGTTAATGCGTCACCGCATACTCCGATAAACACCTCACTCGTGCGACCAACGGTAGCAGAGCTACTCAAAAAGCTCGCCATACGGTCATCTTGCGCCACTGAAGCGGCAAAAGACAACATATCGGCCCACTTATCGAGCGCTCCTTGTTGCAAAGCAAAATCAAAAGCTGCTTTTGCGTAGGGGCGAGCGACAGTAGTCAGTTCTGACATAAGCTCAAACCCCTTGATTAAAGTTCAGCGACCAGTTTTTCAACGATGTCGCGATGAGCGTTCTCATCAATTTCACGCTCGATAATTTTCTGAGCACCAGTCACAGCTAGAACAGCGACTTGCTTACGCAACTCTTCACGAGCACGATGGCGTTCAGCTTCGACTTCCTCATGACCAGACGCGACGATTTTCTCGCGTTCTTCGTGACCACGCTGAGTTTCGTCCTCAACGATTTTTGCGCCACGTTTCTTAGCCTGCTCAATGATTTCAGCCGCTTGCTGCTTCGCCTCTTTAAGCTGTTCAGCGATGTCTTCCTGGGCTTTTTCTAAATCTTTTTGAGCACGTTCACCAGCACTAAGCCCGTCAGCAATTTTCTTCTGACGTTCTTCAATTGCCTTGATGATCGGTGGCCACACGAACTTCATGCAGAACCACACGAACACGGCGAACGCGATCGTTTGTCCAATTATAGTAGCGTTGATATCCACAACGGACCTCCTTTATTTGGTGACCGTCGAATCGCGCTTAGCCTGCTACCTGAGTTAAGAACGGGTTTGCGAATGTGAATAGCAAAGCAACCGCAACACCGATCATAGCGATAGCATCGATAAGGCCCGCAACGATGAACATTTTAACTTGTAATTGAGGCGCTAGTTCTGGTTGACGAGCGGCCGCTTCCAAGAATTTGCCACCCAACATACCGAAGCCAAGCGCTGTACCCAACGCAGCAAGACCGATCATGATTGATACAGCGATAGCGGTAAAAGCAACTACAGTTTCCATTGATATCTCCAATTTTCAGTAGATTAAAGTTAAAAAATAAAAGTAAAACCAAACTTAGTGTTCAGATGATGCCATGCTCAGATAAACAATGGTCAACATCATGAAAATAAACGCTTGTAACACGATAACGAGGATATGGAATACAGCCCAGGCGAAGTGCGCTGGCAACTGGAAGAATCCAATCATCGCAATAAGAATAAAGATCAATTCACCCGCGTAGAGGTTACCAAACAAACGCAGTGCCAGCGACGCCGGCTTAGCGAGTAGCGTGATACTCTCGAGCACAAAGTTCACAGGGACAAGCGCCCAGTGATTAAATGGCGTAAACGTCATTTCTTTGGCAAAGCCCTTGATGCCTTTGTATTTGATCGAATAGATAATGATCAAAGCAAAAACACTTAAGCTCAGTGCGAATGTAGTATTCAAGTCGGTGGTTGGCACCACTTTGAAATACACGTCATGAGGATCATTAACAAACCCTAGCCAATAGCCCGTGTACATAGCTGCCGTAGGCAACCAATCAACAGGTATTAAGTCCATCAAGTTCATCAGGAAGATCCAGACGAAGATGGTTAACGCTAAAGGTGCAATGAGTTTATCTTTGCCGTGGAATGACTCTTTGACGCTGTTATCGACAAACTCGACAACCATTTCGACAAAGCATTGCCACTTACCAGGTACCCCCGCAGAGGATTTTTTGGCTACTCTGCGGAAACTCCACAGAAATAGCACACCTAGTAACACGGACCAGAAGATAGTATCGACATTTACCGCCCAGAATCCTTCACCAACCGTCCAGTTTTGAAGGTGGTGTTGGATATACTGAGTCGGAGTTTGCTCTCCACTTACCATGTTGTTTCCCAGTTACGTTGATTTTAAAAACAAAATCGGTGCAATCCACTGTGCAACAACGGCTAGAATAAAGCCGGTTAATAACCACAATGCATTAGAATTTGTAAGCAGTAAAACTAAACTCAGTAGTACTGCTGTAAGTACTAGCTTGACGCCCTCACCAACAAAAAAACTTTTGACCACTTGTTGGTTGGCACGCGCGCCCGCATATCTAAACGCTATCCAGCCAAACAGCGCGTTGGGAATCAGTGCCGAAAAACTCCCCAATAAAGCGGCTAATGCAGCATCTGTTTGGCTCACAAGAAAGGCCAATAAAGCAGTGCACAACGACACAACTAACTGACTCAAAACCGTTTTTCGTGCTAGTTTTTTTCCTGCCAAAGCAAGGGGCTGAGTCACTATTGAACCTTTCTTCAAAATTTGGGTGTTGACCTATTTTTAAACAGGCACAAATAAACTCGCGCTAGTATAAAGATCTGCCCGCTAAATGCAAACAAATTTGCCTACAGCCTTTGAGTTTAATGCTACTTAACATACCCGTTACAAATGTGACAAGGGTCTTATTTTATGTGCGCTAATATGCCATCTAACTCATCTAAGTTAGTGTAATTGATAACGACTTTTCCTTTACCTTTTCGGCCATGATTGATAGCAACTTTTGCGCCCAAGCGCTCTGATAAGGATGCCTCAAGGCGTTCGATATCAGCATCAGGTTGAGGTTTGTCTTGTTGTTTGGGAGGTTCAATGGTTTTGCGAACTAATTTTTCAGCTTCGCGCACCGTCATATCTTTTGCAGCAATATGCTGAGCAACGCTCGCTTGCTGTTCACCTTCGAGCGCTAATAATAATTTAGCGTGCCCGAGTTCAATGTCGCCACGTTCAAGTAGCAACTTAACGCTCGCCTCTAAATTATTGAGGCGCAAAAGATTAGTCACCGTAGTGCGAGATTTACCAACCGCTTGCGCGACGTCTTGATGTGTCATATTAAATTCATCAAGTAATCGTTGGAGTGCCGTTGCCTCCTCCATCGCATTAAGATCTTCGCGCTGGATGTTTTCAATTAAAGCAATCGCCACGGCAGCTTCGTCTGGCACGTCTTTTACCAAGCAGGGAACCAATTCAAGCTTAGCTAATTGCGCGGCTCGCCAGCGGCGCTCACCAGCAATGATTTCATATTCATCGTCTGCGATGATACGTACCACGATAGGCTGAATTATACCCTGTGCTTTTACCGAAGCAGCGAGATCTTCAAGTGCCTCAGGAGACATATCTTTACGCGGTTGATAACGTCCAGGTTGCAGTTGCTCGATAGGTAGCTTTTGAAGTTCACCTTTAACCAACGTATGTTGTTCATCTTCCACGGGTGGCTGTTGACCATCTTGGCGTTGTTGACTCGCCGAATTGCTTGTCAATAAAGCGTCTAATCCACGACCTAAACCACGTTTTTTCGGCGACATATATTTATTTCCTCAAACCCTACTACTCGTTTTTATGAATTAACCGATTGCTGCTCTTTTTCCAGCTTTTCAGCTCGCCGGATGATCTCTCCAGCAAGTGATAAATAAGCTTTTGCACCAGTTGATGACTTATCATAATACATGGCCGGAGCACCAAACGAAGGGGCCTCAGCCAACCGTACGTTACGTGGAATAACCGTGCGATAAACTTTTTCACCAAAATGTTGCTTAAGCTGTTCTGATACATCATTAGCTAAGCGATTACGCGGGTCGTACATCGTACGCAGAATGCCTTCAATTGTCAGGCTTGGATTAACCACTTCAGCAAGCTGTCGGATTGTCTCCATTAACGCAGTCAGTCCCTCTAATGCATAATACTCGCACTGCATCGGTACAAGAATAGAATCGGCTGCTGCCATCGCATTAACGGTCAACATATTTAAGGAAGGAGGGCAGTCGATAAAAATAAAGTCATAATCGTCTTGCACGCTCTTAAGTGCGTTTCGAAGCCGTACTTCGCGCGCAAAAAATTCCATTAATTTGATTTCTGCGGCTGTGACATCAGAGTTTGCAGCGATAAGATGATATTTGCCGTTAGTATCGGTAACAACCACTTCTTTAATGGGTTTTTCGTCCACTAACAATTCATACACGGTGCTATCGACTTCATACTTATCAACACCGCTACCCATAGTCGCATTACCTTGAGGATCTAAATCAATGAGTAGAACTTTACGCTTGGTTGCAGCCATGGATGCAGCCAAATTCACTGCGGTGGTCGTTTTGCCCACGCCGCCTTTTTGATTAGCTATCGCAATAGTTGTAGCCACGGGTGCATCACCTCTTATTATTAATGGGCGTTAATTGGACGGATAATAACCATGTGCCGCTCGCCTTCCAAGCCGGGCACCATCAATCGGTTGATTTCATCAATACCGTATTGGGTGTCAAGGTCAGCTATCTCTTGCTCTGGATACATACCTTTGAGCGCATAAAATCGCCCTGACGGCTTTGGTAAATGATGACACCATGAAAGCATATCATTAAGCGAGGCAAAGGCTCTACTCAACACACCGTCAAAATCGTGTAAGCGACTATCATAAGCTTCTACTCGGCTTTGTACGGCCGTTACATTCTCGATATTAAGTTCATGACAAACTTGCCTGATAAAGCGAATTCGTTTACCTAAGCTATCTAACAATACGAATTCACAGTGTGGCATACAAATAGCCAATGGCAAGCCAGGTAAGCCCGGACCTGTGCCTACATCAATAAATTGCTCACCTTTTAAATGTGGCATTACCACAAGGCTATCAATGATATGCTTAGTAAGCATTTCATTTGGATCACGGACTGATGTCAGATTATACGCTTTATTCCATTTATCCAGCAATTCAACCAGTTGCACAAGTTTAACCACTTGTTCATCTAACACTGTGCCACGGACAGAATCATCCGTTTGTGCAAGTAACCTCTCTAATTTTTCTTTCAAACTCATCCCTTACGCGCTTTTTCTGAGCAAACCTTGCTTCTTAAGATGTACGAGCAGCATTGATATCGCCGCGGGCGTAATACCTGAAATTCGAGCAGCTTTACCAACGGTTTCAGGTTGGTGTTGGTTCAATTTAGCAATCACCTCGTTAGAGAGACCTTTAATGCTCGTATAATCAAACTGATTCGGTAAACGCGTATTTTCATGGCGTTGTTGTTTCGCAATCTCATCTTGCTGCCGTGAAATATAGCCTGCATATTTAGTTTGGATCTCAACCTGTTCGGCTGCAGCTGAATCACTTAAACCCGGCGCAAAGAACGGTGTTTTAACCAACTGCTGATAGTTTACTTCTGGTCGACGTAGTAGCTCCTCACCACTGACCTCTTTTGTTATCGGACTTTTCACAAAGGCGTTAATACTATCAATTTCTGGGTGATCTTTATGAACCCAAGTGCTACGCAAGCGCTGCTTTTCTTGCTCGATAGCTTCCATTTTTAAATTAAACGCTTGCCAACGTTCATCATCAACCAAACCAAGTTCACGACCTGTTTCAGTTAAGCGAATATCCGCATTATCTTCACGCAATAATAGTCTATATTCTGCTCGTGATGTAAACATACGATAGGGCTCTTGCGTACCCAAAGTCGACAGATCATCAATGAGTACGCCCATGTAAGCTTGATCACGACGAGGAGACCACGTTTCTTTATCTTGAGCTAAACGTGCTGCATTTAGGCCAGCTATCAAACCTTGTGCACCTGCTTCTTCATAACCAGTGGTGCCATTGATTTGACCAGCAAAAAACAAACCATTAATCACTTTAGTTTCCAGTGACTGCTTGAGATCTCGTGGATCAAAATAATCATACTCGATCGCATAACCAGGACGTGTAATCACAGCATTCTCGAAACCACGAATTGACTGAACCAATTGCTGTTGAACGTCAAAAGGCAAACTCGTTGAGATCCCGTTGGGATACACTTCAAACGTATTGAGACCCTCAGGCTCTACAAATATTTGATGCGAAGTTTTGTCCGCAAAACGGACAATTTTGTCCTCTATTGAAGGGCAGTAACGCGGTCCAACACCTTCAATCTCGCCCGAATACATGGGTGAACGATCAAGTCCTGAACGAATCACATCATGAGTTTGCTCATTGGTATGCGTAATATAGCAAGGGATCTGTTGAGGATGATCAGCGCGACTTCCTAAGTACGAGAACACAGGTGTTGGTGTGTCACCGGGTTGTTCTTGCATGACTGAAAAATCAATTGAATGACTTGCAATACGAGGTGGGGTACCTGTCTTCAAGCGATCAACACGAAGTGGTAACGCACGTAAACGTTGCGATAGGGCATTTGCTGGTGGATCTCCTGCACGACCGCCTTGGTAATTATCTAAACCAATATGGATCCGACCACCAAGGAAAGTGCCCACTGTAAGTACGACTGATCGAGCATGGAATTTGAGCCCCATTTGGGTCACTACACCCGTCACCTGATCATTCTCTACGATCAGATCGTCACAGCCTTGCTGAAATAACGTTAAGTTAGGTTGGGTCTCCAACGCATAACGGATTGCTTGCTTATATAGTTGACGATCGGCTTGCGCTCGCGTAGCGCGCACCGCAGGGCCTTTCGACGAGTTCAATGTTCTGAATTGAATACCTGCTTTGTCAGCGGCTTTTGCCATGATACCGCCGAGTGCATCGATCTCTTTGACCAAATGCCCTTTACCAATACCACCGATCGCTGGGTTACATGACATTTGTCCCAACGTATCAATGTTATGGGTTAGCAATAAAGTACGCGATCCCATGCGTGCTGCGGCTAGCGCTGCTTCGGTACCTGCATGTCCACCACCGACGACGATGACGTCATAGGTTTGGGCGTTATTTTTCAACATTCAGAACAACCTCGATGAAAGGAGATAAAGATAAAACTGATCATCATCAGTGAACCGCGTATTTTAACGCGTTTTGGCTGTGATCGAAACGGTTATTTTTTATTCAGACTGTAAAGCTATGCTCGATCAATAAAGATCAGTAAAGGATCTTTATTTAGATCTTTATTATTGTTTCTATTAGGATCGCGTTTTCTGTGAATAGATCGCTACAAGGCTTATTTTTACTGCTTTTTAGAGCGATCAAAACATGTGAAAAAGATCCCTTAAACTGCGATCATAGATCGTGGATAACTAGGGTGTTTATACACAGCTTGAGTTATCCCCACAGTTATACCCAATTCAATGACAGCGCTTATGTCTGCTTATCCTTATTTTGATCACAAGTAAAAAAATTTGTGTATAGAACTGTGGATACGATCACGTGATCGTGTTGCAAACCCCATAAAATACGCGATCAATCTTGTGGGTATGATCGCAATTTATCGATCAATTCAGTAACCCATTTTGATGCTTTGTCTTCAGGATCATCTTCCATCATGTCGATCTCTAATCGTTCAAATAGTCGTGTGGCATTCAAAACGCTGAGCTTTTTATCGCAATGTCGACCGGCTTCACAAAAAGTGTCATAACAAGATTCACCGATGGCACAGACCGCATAGCTAAGATCAGGCAATAAAGGGACATTCGTAGAAGCGATGACATCATAGAAATCAAGCATTGAATCGGCATAGTCGCCTGCTCCGTGAGTGGCTAGGAAGATCAGCCAAATACCTGATTTGGGTAAATCATCGAAAGTGGGTTCGTAATGCATCTGGGTAGAAAGATCATGACTTTCTAGAATTTGTTGAACGTGGTCGGCTAACGCTTCAGTGTTGCCCGACGTGGTGCCTACCAATATATGTATCGTATTCGTCATCGTAAAATGCTTAAATAGTTGTGACAGATACTCGTATTGTACAGGAGTGAAAAACCATGCGTGCAATTTATCTATTCGCAGTTGTCATATTGAGTTTGCCTATATTTTCCACGGCCAAAGGTATTGAGACTGCAAAGCAAGTTGAACAGAATTTGTGGGTGATGGGAATGCCCGCTGAAGCCGATATTGAACGTTTCGCCGAGCAAGGCGGCGATATCGTAATCAGTCTGTTGTCTGTACCAGAACAATCACAAACAGCTGAATCGACATGGGTAACAGAAAACGGCATGGCGTTTTACCATGTTGCAATTCCAGGCGCTGACGGTTTGACACTCGCAAAGGTGCGCTTGTTGGATAAAGTGTTACTTGAGCATAAAGATAAAAATGTGCTCGTGCATTGCGCATCGGGTAATCGAGTGGGTGCTTTGTTTGCACTGCGTGCAGCGTGGCTCGATGGAAAGGAAAAAGACCTAGCGCTCAAAATAGGGCGTGAGCGAGGATTAACCTCGCTCGAAAAGACGGTATCAGAGATGCTCGCGCAATAAATCTGGTTGGCGATTCGGAGTAAAGATCTCGATCCAGTAGCCATCGGGATCTTTAATAAAAGCAATGCCTTTCATGTTGCCATCATTAGGTTTTTTCTGGAATTCAACGCCGAGCTCTTCAAAGCGCTCGCAGGCGGAGTCAATGTCGGGCACGGCAAAGCCGATATGACCAAACCCCTTTGGCTCTTGGTTACCGCTGTGATACGACACGTTGTCATCGTTCTCATCTCCCCAGTTATGCGTAAGTTCTAGCATGGCGGGTCGGCCAAAGGTTTGAACGATGCGTTCATCGTGATCGGTTGACCAATGACTGCGTTCTTCGGGCGAGATTGAGGCCATGAAATAGAGCGTGAACTTCATCTCAGGGAAGTCCAAACGCTTGATAAGCGTCATGCCGAGTACCTCTGAATAGAACTTTAAAGTACGCTCGGGATCTTTAATACGAAACATCGTCTGATTGAAAACAAATTTGTGGGTTGCGGGATCGTGATGTTCTGATAGCCCCTTAGCTTGGTCAAAATGACGACTCATGGAATGCTCCTAAGACAACAATGTGTGAATCAATAGAAATTGGGAATAAGACATTAAATTTCAAGCCAGAGCCCGAAGCTCGTTGGTATGTATACATGGTTGAATGCGGTGATCGATCACTTTACACCGGTGTCACTACGTGTTTAGAACGACGCATTCGTCAACATAACGGCGAGTTAAGTGGTGGGGCTCGCTATACACAGAGTCGCCGACCAGTCGTGTTGAGTTGGCGTCAGGGGCCTTTTTCTAAAACTCGTGCCTGTCAGCTCGAAGCTCAATTGAAACAACTCTCGCGTGCAGATAAACGAAAATTAATTAGTCTGTAACCGGTCGTTCTTTTTGACACTGCCAACATTCTTCAAATGAGGCAGGATTAAGCTCACCACATGCAGGACAACACCATTCTGCGTTATTAGCGCTATTTTGTTCATAGAGACTGAGAATATGTTTCGCGGCATCGTAAGCTTCTGGCATGACGTAGATGACCGTTTCGATAGCGTCAGCAGGTAACTCGCCAACGCCGCCGGCACTGGGATTATTGGGAACGTGAACCTGAATTCCCTCAGCACGCAATAACCCGCCGAGTAATTCGGCCTCTATCGGGCTACTGGCGCGGTAAATCTTTATCCATTGATCGCTCATGAGACACCATGACTTGTTGATAACGTAATAACCAACTTATCACGCTTTTATATGATGCGTGAGTTTTGTCAGCAATTTGTATGAGTTTGAATAGTCGGTGGTAAAATCGCGCCCGATAGCGACGCCGTCGAGAGGCGGATGCCGGTGTTTGGTCAAAGGCTTCAAGTTCATGGGCAATTGCGATAGTTAACGCATGTTCACGACGAGCGAGATTGGTTGGATAGAGCAGTTTGTAACCAAGCATCGCTGTGATAGGGGCTAACACAACAGCAAGCGCAATACTCACCGAATTAAATACCTCAAAACTGTACGGTATTACCGGCTGCATCAACAATAGAAAGACCAGAATAAAGTCCATGCTCCCGTTAATCGTACGGTGATGGGATAAAGGAAACGCGGCGATAAACATTATAGGTAGGAGTGACATTACCATGGCGCCGGTACTTTCTAGATAAGGCCATATTGCCGCATGAATGACTATCGAGAGTAATGCCCCTGCACATTGACCGATGAATACTGTTTTCATTGTCTTAGCAGGGTTATCTGTGGTGGAAAACAGCGTTAGCATGATGCTTGCGCCCAACAACAAAAAGGCGACTTGGAACCACTCGGTATACCACCATAAAGCACTGATTAATCCCATGATGACCATGGTTCGAATACTGGCCTCGCGTGCGCCTATCCAGTCACGGTGAAGCAACGATAGCGAGCGGCGTGTCGAGGACGCCGCGCGACCGGAATCACGAAATGAAAGACGCTCGTCACAGGCCTCAATAAATTCATCAAATGCACTGCGTAATGGTGACTGTCTAACGCTCAAAGAGGCGTTCTTTAATGCGGCTAAAATATCTGAGCGTTTCGCATTTTGCCGGAGTAAACTTGCTGCATTAAGTAAGTGCTTACTTATCTCTTGGTTTGCTTCAAGTGGCAAGAAATAAATCTGAGCCAACCACTCAAGTTGGCTATTAATAACCTTTCTTACCAGTCGAGCGGATTCATGTGCTGCAGGAGAACCCGTACCATGTTCGAGCAATTGTGCTTCAATTTGTGCTAGTTTCGATAGCCGGTCATCAAAATTAAGGAGTGTTTTGTCTTGCTTACTGAATAATTGTGCTACATTTTCTAGAGAAATAATGGTTTCGCGTCGCATTTGGTTGATAAGGCTTTGCTCCGCGCGTTTGTAGGTGAATAACCAACCTACAACCAGTGCCATCATGACACCAACAAATACCGTTAATAACCGGTCGATCCCCAAAGGCAAGAGCGCATCAGGGCTGCGGCTTAGCAAAGCAACCATGGAAGCAGAATAACCCGCCAAAATAGTGCCATAAGACACTAAGCCATGAATTAGATTACCAAGATAAACACAGAGAGCGACCCAAAGTGTAAGACCCATCGCGACAGGCAGTATTTGATGATCCGCTGTCACCACTAAAATCATACCAAACAAGGTTCCGATTAGAGTGCCTAGCGCGCGATATGCGCCTTTTTCTAACAGCAGACCGCGAGTAGGTTGCGAAACAGCCCATACGGTCATAGCGGCCCACTGTGGGTGTTCTAATCCTAATGCCCAGGCTATGATCAATGATAAGCAGGCAGCCAACGCAGTCCGCAATCCAAAGCGGAAGCGAATATAGTCAAAACCGAGTTTAGCAAGCGGCTGCCTCACTAGCTCCATAAAGCCTATTTACCAATGCAGAATATATAAAATACTTTAAAAACAAAAGTTTATGAAATTCTCGGAGCACCATTGGAGTGCTGAAATTTACGAAAAAAAGTGTAACTATTGGCAAATTCCCTCTGCATCGGCTCCTGACGACCCATTTTAAACTGGGATAAGTGGGAAACTGGGAGTCTTGTATGCGCAGTAATCTCTATTAAATCAGCGCCTTGAAATCGCTCGTTAGTCCCTTTCGGTCACACCAAATTATAGTAACATCGTTTTCTAAACGGATCCGTTCTCATTTTGAATGGACTTGACGCACAACATTGTTGTGCATAAAATGATTGAAAAGCGATCAGATAACTATGGCGGTTGAATTCAGGGATATATGGCTGGAGGCGTTCTACGACGAAGACCAAAGCCACAAGAAAATACCCAGCACTATTGAAGGCGCTCTGTTCAGAAAGATTCAGATTCTGGATGCCGCGACGCAGGAGTCAGACTTGAGGATTCCGCCGGGTAACCGTTTTGAACATTTGCAGGGAAACCTGTCGGGATGGTGTTCTATTCGGGTTAACAAACAGTATCGCCTGATTTTTCGCTGGGAAGATGGCACCGCCCAAGATACATATCTAGACCCGCATGTTTACAAGGGCTAGAGGAGGTTATGGTAATGAGGAACACAAAACATCGTCCAGTGACCGTTGGCGAAATGCTAATCACCGAGTTTCTGGAGCCGATGAACATAGAAATCAGTGAACTTGCCGAAGCAATGGGTGTGCACAGAAATACACTCAGTCGGATTGCGCATGACAAAGGCACGCTGACAGCACCCATGGCAATCAAACTCGCAGCGGCTTTGGGGAATACGCCGGAGTTCTGGCTGAATATTCAGCACGCGGTTGAGTTATGGGATGTTCGTCATCGTGCCTATGAGCAGGAAGCGAAAAATGTGAAACGTGTAAAGTCTCACGTTCTGCCGATGAAGCAGGCCTGAAGCACTTTTCGTTTCAGCCATGTTTCCCCTTTCTTTGGAACGTTACAGCAGCCGGGTTTGCGGCTCGGATTGGACAAACTGGTATCCCATCGCCTTATAACCTTTCTCGCGCTTTCGGAACATGCGTTCAAGCATTGGCAGGCTGTTGTCCAGGTAGTCGTAGACAGTGACTTTCTGCTTGCCGTCGGCATCCCGGTGAATCCTGCCAGCATACTGCGACAGTGTTCCTTTCCAGGCTATGGGCAGGGCCAGAAACAAAGTGTCGAGCCGAGGCAAGTCAAAGCCTTCACCAATGTATTTCCCGGTTGCAACAATAACCTGGGCTTCGTGTAGCTGCGATTCGGCAGCCCGGCGTTCCTTGACTCGCATCCCGCCGCGCAAAACAACCGACGATATCGACGCAGCTTCCAACAATGTTGCCAGCGTCTCGGCATGCTCTCGTCGTTCGGTCAGCAAAAGACAGTTGGCCTCGTTTTGAACGCAGCGTACGACATCCTGAACAATATCCTGATTCCGGGCTGTGCTCTGGGAGAGCCAACGGTAAACCGATGCTATGTGTGGTCGTTCACCATTATTCTGAAAGATGTCCGTCGGTGGCGTTTCATGACGTTCTCGAACAATGACACGCTGGACAAACTTAGACCCATGGTCAGCCCTGACTTTGTGACGAACGGGTCCCGCGACCATAAACATGATTTTTTGGTGGCCATCCTGACGGTCAGGCGTTGCGGTGAGGCCTACAACATATCGGGCGCTGACTTCGTTAAGCAGCATTTCATAACGGGGAGCTGAAATGTGATGGCATTCATCGATGATGACTTGCCCGTATTCTCGGATCTTGCTTGAGACCGTATTATCTTTCTTGTTGATCAGGCTTTGATAGGTGGCAACGTCGATCTGACCGGTAGGTTTCTTTTTGCCGCCGCCAATCACACCTACGGAGGCACCCTCAATAAAGGTCTCCAGGCGCTCCTTCCATTGATCCAGTAACTGACGACTGTGAGTGAGGATCAGCGTGTTTACCTGCCGCTTGGCGACAATGCCAATAGCGGTTACGGTTTTGCCGAAAGCGGTCGGAGCATGAAGTATTCCGGTATCGTGATCGGCAAGCGCCGTCACAGCCTTTTTCTGATCACGACGCAGCGTTGCTTTCAGGCTGACTTCCGGCAGCAACTGGCCGGGCATTC